>CAZOSH010000184.1:0-3117 GCA_964582395.1 uncultured Oscillospiraceae bacterium
GTTATAAGTTGTGGACTATGTCCTTACACTGGTGTGGACGATGTTACACTTGACAGGGTTTACGCCCCTACAAGTTCCGTCGCGCAGCGACACCTTCATATTTGCAGAGCAAATATTTCATCCGCGGAATGCGGATTTCATCCACCAAAGGTGGATTTCATATTTTGACAGCGTCAAAATATTTCATTGCGAACGCAGTGAGCCCCTTCCTCCATTTAAAATCTCTGATACCAATCGTATCTTCCGTATTGCGGCTCGGTGCTGAACGGGTCATAGGGCTTGATTATTTCTGTCTTTTGGTGTGCTGGAGCAATGGGATTTTCCATACACACATAGCGAAGCTCATCATAGATATGATCCTCGCCGTCACTGTCAATATCCTCGGGATTTTTACTGTCATAGACTAAGTTAGGAACAGTGCGTATAAAGTGTTTGCAGGTGTCAAAAACATAGAGCATCGGCACACCTTCCTCATCAAAGGCAAGGCGGTGATGCACCTGCATCTTTCCGTCTATTCGGGCGTGATCTCCCTTGTCAAAGCATACCCGCTCCCGCTCCATAAGACTGGCTATACTCTCGGTGCCGTCGCTTCCCCAAATGGCGGGGTCTGCCACGCCGAAGATCGTTCTGCCCTTGAGGTTGATATCCTCGGTTTCTATCCGTTTGATTTCGCGGGCAACGGTGGAGGGCTCCCATTTCACACCCACATTAGGCACACCCGTACAGCCGTAAAGCTCCCGTATGCGGTAAAGCCGTCTGTCGTGATCCACTGCATACCACCCCACCGAGAATGGTCTGCTGTAGCCCCAATCCAGTCCTCGCCATATCCGCCACTCCTTAGGAATGACAAAAGGCGCGATAACGTGGGTATGCTTTCGGTCGAAATAATGGGCGCTATCATTGCGCCATTCGGTAAAGACCTGCCCCGAAAAGCTATCCCAATCGCCGTAAAGCAGGGCTTTTCGCTCCGCTTCGGGAAGGCTTGCAAGCCGCTGCACATACATCGGATCATTGCTGAGCAGTGCGGGGTTATCAAAGACCGACGAGGGAACGAAAATACGTTGCTGCAGCCTTGTTTCTTCCTTTCCATTGGGAGTGCGCCAGCTTATTTCCTCGCTGATGGGAGTCATAGGCGGCGCGGCGGTTATAAACCGCTCCTTCACCCAACCGTGTCCTACGCCGCCGGGATTTGCGGTGGCGCGGATATAGCATCTTGTGCCGGGCCCGTTGGGGCGGTTTCGGGAAAAAAGATAGGAATACTCATCAAAGGAAAAATGGGTCAGCTCGTCAAAGGCAATAAAGTCATATGCCTGACCCTGATACTTCACCCTGTCCTTGGTGTGCTGCATCGCCCCGAAAATGATCTTCGCACCACTTGGAAACGTCCAGGTGTGGGCGGTGGAATTGTATGTGGCTTCGGAATAGGCGGCGGGATAATATTTCAAGGTTTTGTCTATAAGCTCATTAAGCTGGGAAAATGTCTTACGCAAAATAAGCGCCTTATAGTGTGGGATATGCACCTGCCTGAGTGCTTCAATGATGATGGCATCGCTTTTTCCCCCACCTGCCGCGCCGCCGTAAAGCGCCTCATACTCAGGCCGTGACATAAATACCGCCTGCCTCGGCTGGGGTGTCCATATAATATTTGACAAGCTTTCTTCTCCTTTCTGTCGGGCGGACGCCCGACAATATTTACCGCAGGTAAATATTTCATTGCGAAGATCCGCCGAAGGCGGTGATAGATTGTAAATCAATCGTCGCGGAACGCGACACCTTTTCTCTTATCTCTTATCTTTTATCTCTTCACTGCGAGCATGGCGAGCTTTCTATTTCCACGATTTCAGGTATTACGATAACTCCGGCTTTATTGCCTTCGTTTTCTTCATCGGCGACAGGGCGGCTGCTCCACCTCTCGGGAAGTCGGTTGACCAAATAAAACTTCTGCGCCGATATATTGGCGGGGACATACACCTCGTCCACTGCAGGAACAAGCTGTTCTTCTTCACGGACCTTTTTGCCCGTCACCTCGTCATATTCAATTTTTTTGACCTTATAATGCTTGACCACCTGAGTGGTGTAGCCTGTGCAAGCCTTATAAAGCGACTGTTCCACCTTTTGTTCATCGGTAATTTGTTCTTTCAGAGATTTTTTGGAGAGATATCTTGACAGAGTGGACGGCGATACTCCTATCCGCTCTGCCATTTTTCGCAGAGATAATTTTTGCTTTTGCCATAAGGCAATTTCATTAAGGCGGGGCTTTATTTTTTCTTCATATACTCCTCTCATTTTTACCCCTGAGGGGATGCTCAGCCCTCGCTAACCTCGACTTTTGGCTCCACCCTGATAATGTAGCTCCCATTATCCTCACCCACTCGTGCGGAAACCTTGTATTTTTCGTCGGTATCTTTGACCGAGATCAACGGAAGTGCGGCTTCTGTTGCCCCGTCGGGAGTGCTTTCACCCCATTTAAGCGCCACCTGAGCCAGAATGCTGTCCAGCGCGCGGGAAAGCTGGATACTTCCCTCTATGTATGCCTTCAGCTCATTTTTGAGCCGCTTTATCTCTGCATTCTGCTTTTTGATCTTTGCCCCCATTCGGGCGGTGTCATTTTTTGCCATTGTTTTTTTCCTGCCTTTCATATTTTTTAAATAGGTTTACTGCCAGAGTGCATTTTCGCCAATCGTCATAGTGGGCGCAGAAGCGGTCAACCAACTCATCCCGCTCCTGCCCGTCGGAAAAGCGCAAAAGCGCACCCTCGCAGCATAGAAGTCTAAAATGCTCCCATTTGTAAAACGGACACATAAATGCTGTTTTTTCTGTTTTGTTGTTCATTAAATCTTGTTTTCTTCTCCTTTTAACTTGTCAGGTTAAATCAATTGTATAAAATATGACGGATGGGCTTTCCTCCGTCGGTTTGTTTTATAATTGCGGGCGATGTTGTAACTTTACAGGTGCTTATTCCGTCTCTCTTTAACTTGTGGGGTTAATATTATCACAAACTTTTTCGCTTGTCAAGTTATTTTTTCAAAAATTTTTAAAAAATCATTGATATTTTTAACTTATTATGTTAAAATGCTTATGAGGTGAAGGATATGACCATAGGACAAAGGATCAAGC
>CAZOSH010000185.1:0-3095 GCA_964582395.1 uncultured Oscillospiraceae bacterium
CAGGTGAGGCGAGTTTTGCTGTATTTCGTCTTAGGCGTAGCATCTGTTCTGCAGTATTCGGCGCGAAAGGAACGACTTCAACCTTTTTAATTCATTGTGGTTATCTTGGTCTCCATAATTTCGAGAACTTTATTCAACAATGCTCCGTTTTGTTTCAGCTGGGGGTCGGCGGCGATGATCTTTTCCGCCTCTTCCTTGGCATAGCTGAGTATAGTCATATCGGTTGCAAGGTCAGCCACTGCAAACTCAGGAGAGCCGTGCTGACGGTCACCCAAAAAGTCACCGGGCCCCCGCAGGCGCAGGTCCTCTTCGGCAATCTTAAAGCCGTCATTGGTGGAGCACATTATTTTTAATCTGTCCTTTGCGCTGTCACCCTTGCTCATAAGGAAGCAATATGCCTGCTTGTCACCGCGTCCTACACGGCCGCGAAGCTGATGAAGCTGAGACAGTCCGAACATTTCGGCATTTTCTATAATTATCACCTGTGCGCCGGGGGCATCCACGCCCACCTCAACGACGGTGGTGGAAACAAGTATATCAAGCTCACCCTTGGAAAAGCTCTCCATAACGGCATCCTTTTCCGCGCCCTTGAGCTTGCCGTGCATAAGTCCTATTCGCGCATCGGGGAGCTTTTTCTGCAAAGTCTTTGCATATTCGGTTGCCGCCTTACGCTCATTTTCCTCACTGTCCTCGCCCTGCTCGATAAGAGGGCAGATTATGTAGGTCTGCTCCCCCGCCTGCGCCTTTTGCCATATCATTTTATACATATCGTTGCGCTTATGCTCGGGAACGGTATAGGTCAGCACCGGCTTTCTGCCTGCGGGCTTTTCGGAAAGCACCGAAACCGACAGATCTCCGTACAGGATCAAGGTCAATGTACGGGGAATGGGGGTTGCCGACATAACCATAAAATGGGCATCCCCCGCCTTTTCGTGCAAGGCGGCGCGCTGCTTGACACCAAAACGGTGCTGCTCGTCAACCACGAACAGATAGGGATCACAATATTCCACGCTATCCTGAATAAGCGCGTGGGTTCCGCAGACTATCTTTGCATCGCCGTTCTTTATGCGGCTCTTTGCCGTCTTTTTCTCGGCGACGGTCATACCCGAGGTGAGCAGAGCGCACTCCACCCCGAAAGGCGCAAAGAAGCGACTGAAGGTCTCATAATGCTGATTTGCCAATATTTCGGTAGGCGCCATAATGACCGCCTGACCGCCGTTTTTCACCGCCGCAAAGCTTGCCGCCGCGGCAACCAAGGTCTTGCCCGAGCCTACGTCGCCCTGAAGCAGACGATTCATCTTCTGTCCCGAACACATATCCCGAAGCATCTGCTCTGCTGCATTTATCTGACCGTCGGTAGGCTTAAAGGGCAGGGTCTTATAAAACTCGTCAAGGTCTACACTCGCCAGCTTTATGCCCTTTTTGCGCTGAATATGGCTCATAAAGCCGGTAGTCAGGCAGAACATAAACAGCTCTTCAAATATCAATCTGCGGCGAGCTTGACGCACATCCTCCCAGTCATTAGGGCGGTGTATCCACTCATAAGCCTGCTCGATGCCGCAAAGCTTATATTTATCCCGCAAGAACTTGGGCAGGGGGTCTTCTCTTATCCATTCAGCCGACAGAAGCGCCAATTCAACACAACTGTTGACCACTCGCGGCTTCAGCCCCGCCGTACCGGGATAAATGGCGGTCAGCTTGCCCGTCTTTACACCTGCATCTGCTCTTTCAAAAATGGGATTGGTCATACTCTTTCTGCTGCCGAAGGACTCCACCTTGCCGAAAAAGACGTACTCCCCTCCCACTTCAAGGCTGTTTTTCACATAAGGCTGATTAAAAAAGACCATTTCCATGTTACCCGTACTGTCACAGACGGGCACCTTGACAATGGTCTTTCCCCCACTTATGCGGGTGGAAACGGGATTGCTGCGCACAAGGGCGCGAACGCATACCTTTCCCTCCGCAAGGGTTGATTCAAATATAGTTACTGTTTTGCTGCGGTCTTCATAGGCACGGGGAAAAAAGGTGAGAAAATCACCCAGCTTGCAAAGTCCCATACTCTGCAATCGTTTCGCCGTTTTCTCACCCACTCCGGGCAGGGATATTACCGCAGTACTCAGCGCTTTCATATAACGTTGGTGCGGTAAAGGCCCACTACCAGACCTAAAATTGAACAATTGCTTCCGTCGATGGGGGAATATGCCTCATTTTCAGGCATAAGCCACACGCCGTTTTTTGTGGAAAGGCGCTTGACGGTAGCCTCATCCTCGATGAGAGCAACAACTATCTGTCCGTGATGGGCGGTGCTCTGCTGACGGACGATAACTATATCTCCGTCTAAGATACCCGCATTTATCATACTGTCGCCGCGGACCTGCAGACCGAACATTTTTACGCCCTCGGCATTTTCGTAAGGTACATAGCCGCAGATCTCCTCACGGGCAAGAATGGGCTGACCCGCAGTGACAGTACCCACAATGGGCACAGCCTTAAAATTGGGCTTATCCTTTACTGTAACCGAGCGTGTCTTGCCGTCGTCCTTATCCAAAAAGCCTTCATCCTGCAATACCTTGAGATGAAAATAGACGGTGGATGGCGAGCGCAGACCTACCGCGTCACAGATCTCTCTGACAGTGGGCGGAAAGCCGTTGTTGTCGGAAAACTCGGTGACGAAGTCAAGTATTTTTACTCGTATGGGTGTTAATATCTTCATATTGCCAACTCCCATTATAAAATGATTCCTTCAGGAGGAAGAGGGTAGCGAAGCGGCGCGAGGGTAGTGAATAACACGCCAGCGGCGTGTTAGAGCCCGAGCGTGACCGAGTCGCAGCGAGAGCCTCCACTACAGATATGCAAATCTTCCCTACATACTTCTATGATATATGATAACACATACTTTTTAAAAAATCAAACATTTGTTTCATTTTTTCGTATATTATTTTAGGCTGACATTTTTCTCTTTACTTATAGGTATTTTTTGGATATAATATTTTAAATGGAGGAGATACTATGCTTATTTATGACGATATACGCTACAAACTTAACAATTTAGCCCCTGCTATACAGAGCCTTAAGGCGGCTCTTGACCTTGAAAA
>CAZOSH010000186.1:0-3074 GCA_964582395.1 uncultured Oscillospiraceae bacterium
AGATGGCACGGTCTTTTTTGTTTATATAGATATTAAATCATTGAAAGGACTGATGTAATCATTGGCGACACAACCCCTAATCAAAGTCTCCTGCATTAGTAAGGGCGAAAAAATCGGACTTACTAATTACTCCGATTTGGTTGTATTCGACAAAGACAAGACAATCGTTGCTTTGCGATTCGGTGGTTATCCGGAATCCGTACAGGCAATGAGTGATATTGTTGTAACCGGATGCGATCTTGAGCTGGAAGGAGCACGCGAAACCCTAAAACTAAATTCCAAAGGACAAAAGAAGTATGAGAGACGGTTTTCCCATGACGGCGTGTATGCCGAAGGGATGCATTATCTCAAAGACGACATCCCGAACACAATTATGCTCGGTGACGATGAATCAGGCGGCACCAAAGTAGCCGTCAAGAAAAACCTGTACTTTTTCTGCAACAATCAAGACGAGTTGTTTGCAGAGCTTGACCGAAAGCTCTCGATTCCGCTTATCCCTGAGTTCAAGGACTACTTTATTTCAGAATTACAAAACCGAGATATACTGCAGCGTTTAACGGTTTATTCTCTCGGTCGTAAGTTTGAAGCGTGGCACATGAAAATCTCAGAGGATGAAAAGGAAGTTGCAGAGGTTCTCGAAGATGGATTAAAGTCCGGCAAAATCAGCATTCCCGGAACACAGAAAGGTAATCTTTCCGTGTTCAAGAATATCAGTACATTTACACAGTATCTTCATGAGTTCGGTGCAATGATTGCAGATCGTATTAAGAAATGCTTTCCGCCACGGTTTAATCCTGCAGAGGAAACCGTTGCACCCGAAATCACAGAAGTGAACGACTGTGTAAGAGCTCACGCCGGATACTCTCTCTTTGATGCCCAGCTTGGTGCAGCCGAAGCATTAAAGCGACAGCTTGAAACCGACAAGATGGCATTACTCGTAGCAGAATGCGGTACAGGCAAAACCAAAATCGGAAGTGCGGCTCTCTATGCCTATCAGCACGGTAACCCCAAACGAAAGGTATATAACAAGGCGTTTAACGTCGTTATATGTCCTTCTCATATCACAGGAAAATGGGTACGAGAGATCCACGAAACCATTCCAAACAGTTATGCGATGCACGTAACCACAATGACTGAGGTAGATAACCTATACGGTTATTACCTTAAAGAAAACAAATCAGTTTACTGTATTCTGTCAAAGGAAACAGCACGAAACGGTTATATGCGTAAGCCCTCTGTTGTATGGAATTCGATCAAACGAGGCTTTGTGTGTCCGCATTGCGGATATGTTCAGGAAATGGATATTCTCACCGATGATGGCAGATATACTGTCAAGGCGGATGCAGGATTTTTTCTGAATGAAAACAATAAGAATCACAAATGCCAAAACAAAAAATGCGGCGAGGTTTTATGGTCAATGCTTAACCCCGAAGACTTGGCACCCTCTCGCAACGAATGGGTACGAATCGGCAATTATGGCTTTATACACCGTAGATTTGCAAGCCAAGCATATAACGCCTGTAAATCTGAGAGTGCAGCAAAAAAGATTGCTGAGGTTGTAAATAACCCTGACGGTGTCTTTCCGGCTCCAGGTGCTTTTAACCGCTTTCCACTATCCTCGTATATCAAAAAAAGAATACGAAAGATAGATGGACTGATAGTGGATGAACTGCATCAATATTCCGGGGAGAGCGCTCAAGGTCAAGCTATGGCAGAGCTTGCGGGAATTTCGGATAAGGTTATCGGAATGACCGCAACACTTGTCAACGGCTATGCTAAAGGGATCTTTTATCTGCTGTTTCGGCTTAAATCCCACCTTATGCTTTTGGATAATCAAAAGTATGAAGCATCAAGAGATTTCTGCCATCAGTACGGAGTTGTGGAAGAGTTATATCAAGTTGAGAATAAAACCAGTGGTTATAACTCAACCTCAAAGGCTGTTAAACGCAAAGTTAGAGAAAAATTCCTTCCCGGTATTTCACCAATCGTATATTCAAGATTTTTACTTGAAAATGCGGTGTTTCTGTCCCTTGCAGATATGGGTAAAGAGCTTCCCGATTATGAGGAAATACCTCTTTTCTGCAATATGACCGGTGAAATCCAAGAGGAATATAAACGGCTTGAAAATGAGTTCAAAAAGATAATGACTCGTAATAAAAAGATTGGTAACAGCATTTTATCTGCGTATATGAACTTGTTATCTGCCTATCCCGATCAGCCTTACGGACACGATCCTATCTACAACCCATTCAGGACTGTTGAGGAAGAAGCCTTAATCATTCCGCAGGATTTGGGGACTGCAGACGTAATGCAACCCAAAGATGATAAAATCATTGACCTTGTTGAGCGTAAAATTGCCGCCGGTGAAAACGTTATTATCTATACTGCTTGGACCCGTCTTGACTCACAGGATAAAATGTTCAAAGCATTAAATGATAAAGGCATACCGACAGCAATATTAAAGCCTCATATTGAGCCGATAAAACGCGAAGCATGGGTAGAAAAGAAATTGCAAAGCGGTATCAGAGTGCTGATAACCAACCCGGCTCTTGTTGAGACGGGCTTGGATCTGAATGCATTCACAACCCTTGTCTTTTACAACATTGCTTATAACCTTTATATCTTCCGCCAGGCATCACGTCGAAGTTGGAGAATTAACCAAACCGCCCCGAAAGTCGAAGTGTATATGTTTTATTATAAAGACACGATGCAGCAACGAGCCTTACGTCTTATGGCATCAAAGTTTTCTGCTGCAACGGTGATCGAGGGCAATATCAGTGAGGAAGGTTTAGCGGCAATGTCCGATTGCGAGGATATGACCACTCAACTTGCAAAAGAGCTTATGTCGGGACTCAAAGAAAACGTTGATGAACTGGCAGACAGCTTTAAGAAGATGGCGATACTCGGCAACCGTGAAGGAAAAAAGGAAGAAACTGCATCTGCAGTAACCGAACCCACTCCGCCCGTACAACCAGAAATCACAATAACCCCCGCTGTAATTGTTCCGTTACAGCCAAATATCCAAACCACGAAAGCCAACGGCAAAAACCACGATACAGGTCAACTCTCACTTT
>CAZOSH010000187.1:0-3047 GCA_964582395.1 uncultured Oscillospiraceae bacterium
GTCTGGGGCATAGGACCTTCAGCGGCATCGACCAGCAGAATAACACCGTTAACCATTTTGAGAACACGCTCGACTTCGCCGCCGAAATCGGCGTGACCGGGAGTGTCGATGACATTTATCTTGACATCCTTGTATGAAATGGCAGTGTTTTTGGCAAGTATAGTAATACCGCGCTCACGCTCTAAGTCGTTACTGTCCATAACACGGTCGGCAACCACCTGATTTTCTCTAAAAACACCGCTTTGCTTGAGCATCTCGTCAACAAGTGTGGTCTTGCCATGGTCAACGTGGGCGACGATGGCGATATTTCTTAAATCTTCACGAATCACAAAAAAACCTCTTTTCTCCGCGACCTGATTAAATCTTGACTAAGACACTTTATTTTAAGCCTTAAAGAGAGGATTTGTCAAATATATTTGTTGAAAAATCCAATCTTTTTTAGTATATTGTATAGAGGTGTAAATTTAAAAAGAGAAAGAGAGGCAGCTATGAAGGAGTTACTTAAGTTATTTTTGACTTTTGCAAAAATAGGGGGGCTTACATTTGGCGGCGGATATGCTATGCTTCCTATGCTTCAGCGAGAAGTAGTGGAAAAGAATAAATGGGCAACCGAAGAAGAACTTATGGACTATTATGCCATAGGTCAGTGCACCCCCGGCGTTATTGCGGTCAATACCGCAACCTTTGTGGGACAGTCGCAGAAAGGAACATGGGGCGCCATCGTTGCAACCGCGGGTGTTGTTTTCCCGTCCTTTGTGATCATTTCGCTTATAGCAACGGTGCTTACAAACTTTTCTCATATTCCCGAGGTTAAATACGCCTTTGCAGGTATAAGAGTATGCGTTTGCGTTCTGATCTTCAATGCAGTTGTCAAGCTGTTTAAGAAATCTGTTCCCGATGCAGTGGCGGGTATTCTTTTTGCAGTTGTACTTCTTGCATCGGTGATTTTTGATGTATCACCCATACTTATCGTTCCCATTGCGGCAGTGATAGGAATCGGAGTTCAGTTGTGGAGGTGTAAGCAGAAATGATCTTTCTTCAATTATTTTGGGAGTTTTTCAAAACGGGTCTTTTTGCGGTAGGCGGAGGAATGGCGACAGTTCCTTTCCTTTATGATATGGGTGAACGTATGGGCTGGTTTACCGATGCCCAGCTTGCCGATATGATCGCAGTTGCCGATTCAACACCCGGACCTATCGGCGTTAATATGGCTACCTATGTAGGCTACACTTCTGTAAATGAAGCCTTCGGCTCGCCTCTTATGGGCTTTCTCGGCGCATTGGTGGCTACATTTTCCTTGGTGTTGCCTTCGGTAATAGTTATCCTTATCGTCGCAAGAGTGCTTAAGTCCTTTAAGGATAATTTCTATGTCAAGTCTGCATTTTACGGTCTGCGTCCCGCCTCAACGGCTCTTATCACCGCTGCAGGCTGCACTGTTGCGGCAATCGCATTGCTTAATCTTGATCTTTTTAACGAGACGGGAAAGTTTTTGGATGTGCTGAATATTCCCGCTATTATACTTGCAGTAGTATTGCTTGTGCTGACCAATATGAAAAAGATCGTAGGTATGCTGAAACCCGCTTGGGGTGAAAAGATCAAGGATCTCCATCCGGTTGTGTTTATTGCCTTTTCCGCAATAGTAGGCATTGTATTTAAGTTTGGAGCTTAACATCGTGCAAAAAGATAACTTTTATAAAAACGTTTTTCGGTTAGCTATCCCGGTAGCAACGCAGAATATGCTTTCGACCTGTGCCAATCTGGTAGATACGGCAATGGTTGCAAGCCTTGGTAATGCCGAGGTTTCTGCAGTTGGAGTATCCGGAAAATGGATGTTTCTCATTAATATTATGGTATTGGGATTGGGAGCGGGTGCAAGCACTCAGATATCCCAATATTACGGTGCGGATGAAAAGGAAAATATGAAGCGTACTCAGTGTACCGCTTTGGTTTTCTGCATAGGTGTATCACTTATTTACCTCCTTGCTGCAATGCTGTTTCCCCGTCAACTTATAGCCGTATTTAATGATGAGCCTGAGGTTATCAAAGCAGGCGTGGGATATATCCGTATCGCGGCTTTGGGAGTAATACCTCTGGCAATAGCGAATATATGCGCCATAGCCCGCCGCTCGATAGAGGATGTAAAGGTTCCTATGTATATCGCGGCGATATCGGTGCTTATTAACACCTGTCTGAATTATGTATTCATCTACGGTCACTTTGGAGCGCCTGCCCTCGGCGTTAGAGGCGCGGCATTGGCAACCACAATATCCCTTGTTTTTCAGGCGGTTGCTTTTATCACTATTGGGGTAGCAAAAAAGCATTTTAGCATTGTTGCTTTTAAAAGTATAGGCGATATCAGCGGGGATTTTGTTAAGAAGTTTATGAAAATATCCCTGCCTGCTGTCTTTAATGAAGCAATATGGGGCGGTGGAATTATGATATGCGCCGCCATATTCGCCCGTCAGGGCAGTGATAACTATGCTGCGTATACCATATTTGACTCGGTGTCCAGCATTACATTTATATTCTTCCAGGGACTTGGCGCGGCAAGCGCGGTGCTTATCGGTAAGACGGTGGGCGCGGGAAAACTGAATGAAGCCTATGACATGGCAAAGAAGTTTATGATAGCAACACCTATCTTGGGACTGTTCGCAGGCGGATTGCTGATTGCCTTGCGTAAGCCCATTCTTATGTTGTTTGATATTGAAACAATGTCGGCAAAAATGACAGTGGAGACCCTTATCATAATATTCGGCATATGGCTTGGTATGAGAATGGTATCTTACACCGGTGTTTGCGGAATATTCCGCGCAGGCGGCGATTCAAAGTTCGGAGTTTATTTGGATCTTATCGGGCTATATTGCTTCGCAATTCCCGCAGTGCTGATTGCGGCATATGTGTTTAAAGCGCCTTTTGTTGTTTTGGTTGCAACAATGATGATAGTAGAGGATTGTGCAAAGGTACCCATAACAATATACTATTTGCGTTCAAGAAGGTGGATAAAAAAGCTTACCCAAACGGGGAACGTGAACGAGGATGAAGATGTT
>CAZOSH010000188.1:0-3039 GCA_964582395.1 uncultured Oscillospiraceae bacterium
GCCCATTTTTCAATGTTTTCGATATTTTCATAAATCACATCTTTTTTCGTTTTTGCCACTCCGACACCTCCTTTTTTTCGGCACTTTTGGGGTATCAAGTGCCGACCGATTTTTGAATAAAATTCCATTCACTTTTTCGTGAAAAAATGCAAAAAGACGAAGAAAGCCCGAAATATCAACATTTTCGGCAACTTTTTCCGCCTTTTTTGAATTTTACATATCTAATTATTGTGTTAAATGTTAATCAACTGATAATTCATTCTTTACAAAAGAAGCGAGAATACCGTTTATAAATGATGCCACTTCTTCCCCATCATACCTCTTGGCAAGCTCAATAGCCTCATTAACAGACGCCCCTACAGGAATGTCCATAAACTTCATCTCAAACATACTTAATCTGAGAATACACTTGGCAACGTTAGAAATACGAGAAATATCCCAACCGCTAGAATACTTTTTAATATATTCATCAAGCTCTTCACAATGAGAAACGACCCCCTCTACAGCACCTGTCATATATTCACTCTGCGCAGAATCGGGTATTTGATCGTACAGTTTATCTTCCGATCTCAAGGTATTAAAGTATTCAGGGTCAAGTCTGCATGACAAAATATCTGCAGCACTGTTTCCGGATATCTCATTATCAAAAAGCATATGTAACACAAGCTCTCTGGCATTTCTTCTACTCATAAGAAGCCCTCCGTAAAGGATTAAGGATAATTGATTATTTTAATAATAACACGCAATAATAAACTTTTCAACAAAAAAATAAGGCTTTGAAAATCAAAGCCTTATCCGATATTTAGTTTTTCATATCAATTCCCGCAACATAAACATTTGCGTTTGCAACGACGATACCGCAACCTGCTTCGATTGCAGATTTAATATTCTTCTGCACTTCTTTTGCAACATCGGCAATCACAAATCCATTACGAACAAGAATATAAGCATCTACTTGACAAGAATCTTCAGAAAAGTTTATTAAAACTCCTCTGTTTCCTCCTGAAGGTGCAATTGCCATTCCAGCCACGCCCTGTGTTTCTATTGCAGCATCAGCTGCAATTCCTGAAACTACATCAGGCGAGATGCTGATGATACCATCGGATTCGCCTGTTCGGAAATATATTTTAGATTCATCCATAGTTTTACAACTCCCAATTCAATGATTTAAATCTATTCTATTACATTTTACCAAATAAGGCAAGTAAATTTATTCTTCGCTTTCAATTATCTTTATTTTATCCGCAGTTACGCCAGCTTCGTCAATAACTATATCCTTAATTTTAGCAACGTCGGCATCCTTTAAAGGAGTTGAAGATTTTGCTATGATAACATCTACCTTTCCTTCATTTACATATGTAACACATTCCTTATAACCTTTTGCAATCACTAAGGTTTCGATCCTTGATTCCACCATTGCATTATTGGCCATAGTCTCAATAGCTGCGCTGGCCGTAGCAACAGCAGAAGCATCCGATTTATCATTTTCAATTGTAGTGTTGAGAATATTTACTGCTTCATCTCTTGCTTTTTGCCTAGATAATCTTGCCTCAGCAAAATAATCAAGAGTATCAGTATTAATATCTCCACTTATGATAAGTGAATCTCCTGCGATATCCCCATTTACAGGCGCCGAATCATCATTAGAATCGGTATCCGGAGCGTTGCGATTATAACTCCAGTTTAAGTATACAGCCGCACAGAGCATCAAAGCAATTACAGAGTATATGGCACCACGTTTTTTTAACATAATAGTTTCCTCCTATTTTTTCATTTTTACAACTACAATATTATCAGTTGATATCCCTGTAAGAGATTTCATTGCTTGAGTCAGTTCCAAACGTACTTTAGAGTTACCTCCTCCTTCACAAACTATAACAGCACCTAAATACTGCGGATTTAGAGTTTTCAATACAATTGGAGTATCTGTGCCGTTTTTATCAATTAATATTATTTCTTTTTCTTCTGCAATATTATAATTTCCATTATTCACACTTATATTTTCATCTGTATTATAAGCATAAACTGTTTCATAGCCGCTTTTTACAGTTATCTTGATTTCAACATCTCCTACCCCATCTATTTTTTTGAAAATATCCTCTAATGCTTCTTCAATCTCATTTATATTGTATGTACTTGTATTTTCGTTAGAATTGACGGCACCCGATGTGGCACTATTCTCATTAATACCGGACAACATCATTAGAATTATGCCTATTATAAATAGCAGGATTATATACTTATATCTATAAAAGAACGGACGTACATATTCCAATAATTTCTGACCTATATTATTCAAAAATAATCGCACTCTCCTTTAATCCAAGATTATTGATGAGATAATAAGATATAACATTTTTATTTTTGATATCATTCAGATTTCTTATAACTGCTCCTGTTATAATGATTTTTTCATCATAAATATAAGTAAGTTCGATCTCAAAATAAATTCCTTCTTTATACATATGATCTGTAATGTTTTTCTCGATAGTCGATACTATCTGTTGGATTTCGGAATCCTTCGCTTTCTCCAGCTCCGACGATATATCTTCTTGAAGATCACTTTTTATATCGCTAAGATAGTCCAAATTTAGGTTTATATGATAATTATTTGAGAGTATAAGTATTATCATAATTGCGGCACAGCACAACCTGACAGGTTCCCGATTTGGACCATCACCTGCTATTACTAAAGCGATAAAACAAATCATAGATCCGCATAGTACGCGAACAACAAGATCTTTCAAAAGCTCTGTCATAATGAAGTCACCGATGCAATAATTACAATAGATATAAATTGTATGGCACAGCATGATCCGAGTGCCGCAATAGCCAATCCATATGATGTTGATATTCCGTCAAGTGTCTTGGAAATGCTACCATTACACAACGAGCCTGAAATAGCTGAAAATACTTTATAAACTATGTAGTATGCAAAAACTGTTATCATTGGCACTAAACACATCGCACATATTCCTAAAAAGCCAAAAGTCCCAATCCCTGCTTTTATAACTCCAGCTCCACTCAAAAAAGTATCTG
>CAZOSH010000189.1:0-3028 GCA_964582395.1 uncultured Oscillospiraceae bacterium
AGTGCCGATCCGAAAACTATTATTGCCGCGCAGACACAAAATGACAGTACATACTGTTTGTCCCTTTCTGGCGTTTTATCATTTATTCCCGCTCTGCGAATAGCAGATGATTCAACGGCCTCGTATACCATCAAACACAATGCAAAAACGGAGAAGAAATTGCTCACCATTCCTGTTTTTGCCGCGCTGAAGTACCCGCTCACACCGTATAATCTTATAAATGCACTTATGGGAAGCGCAGAAACTGCCCCCTTTATTAATATAACCACTATCGACGGAATAAACCCAATCGGGGTAAACCCGCCAATAAAGACTATGGCTACCAATATAAGATTTAATACTGCATCCCGCCTGAAGAATTGCTGCGGTGTGAGATTAGTATACTCCCAAAACCAATCTTCTTGTCCATTTACACCGGCACCGAAAAAACTCCCCACCGCCGCTCCGATGCACAGCAGGGCTATTATTACTATAAGTCTTGGAACATTTATATCGTCGTTACTGTATTCCAGTCTTCTGTTTTTCAACTTCATCACCGATAAAAATATATGTAGCAATTCTAACAATTATACCTCGGACAAACCGTCCGAGGTATATAGGCTGATTATCGGTTTTTGTTGGTGCAAGTGGTGTTTTTGACAAACTCCCCTGCCCTTGGTGGGAAAAACTCGTCTACTGGGAAATTAAATCTCTGGAACAGTTCGCAAGGATCATCGGTGCCGCAATTGCACTCTTTATTGGGCATACAAATATCATACGCAGGCATAAGGAGCTGAATCTCGCGTTCGAGCTTGATTATACTGAATTGACCCAAAGTGATGTACAGACGTTTTCCCTCATCAGAAACAACAATGTCATCCTCAAAGCATCCGCAGATTGCTTCGGGAATATCGTTGATGGGTGTCTCTCCGCATCCGCAGTTTTCTAGGGTCTTTGACCCTAAAACAACGGGGTCAACTACTTCTACTACTGCCGTAGGAAGATTTGTCCTTTCGATTCCCTGAATGTCAACGCCACCGGGTACATACTGTGAAGAGAAGATATGGGCATTGCCTTCGCTTCCGAATAATACTGTGCGTTTATCAAATGTAGCAAGACCGCATATACGACGAGGTCTTCCCACTCCGCTGTATGCGTCTGCAGTGATTCGATAGTAATACTTGATGTCTACCGTGTAAAAACCGCGGTTGAATGTAATTGGTTCTACATCAAGACTTGCCCAAAGCAATTCCGCGGACACAGGTTTAACACTGCTTGAACAGTCAAGCACTTCTTGAGAATTACGGGTAAGATATACTCTTATATCCTGCAAACAGTCCTTATCTCGGCAGCTATCATAAACCTTTTTTGTATGAATACAAACAGCCTCTCTTGGTGCCGGGTTTCCGCAAATAGGCCCCGGTGTTACCTTATCAGGCATATTATTACCTCCCGATTAGTATTGAAGTTTATGCTTCAATACATTCTATTCTCAACCGACTGATTCTGTCACGCAAAAAGACTTTTTATTTTAGGACAGGCAAAAAATAAAATACTATCTCATACCTTTTTATACGGAGGTATGATATGTTTACATCACTTTTATCACTGATAAGCAACAGCTGGTTTCTTATTCTTCGCGTTTCACCTATAGGTAATTCTTTTCCCAAACCCCTCTCATCTGCCGAAGAGCGAGATGCGATCCTTAAAATGGAAACAGGCGATGAGCAAGCCAAAGAACTGCTCATTCGCCACAATCTGCGTCTTGTTGCCCATATCGTTAAAAAGTTTTATGCATCAAGGGAAGATCAAGATGATCTCATTTCAGTAGGAACGATCGGTCTCATAAAGGCTATTTCGTCTTATAACTCCGAAAAGAATATCCGTCTCGCAACTTATGCCGCGAAATGTATCGAGAACGAGATACTTATGTATTTCCGCACGCTGAAAAAACAATCCGGGGAGGTATCTCTATCTGACCCTATTGATACCGATAAAGACGGGAACGCCCTTACATTGATAGATATAATCAGCTGCGAAGATACTATGCTTGATGACCTTGCCGATGCCGAAAGACGAGGTACGCTGCTTCGGCTTGTGGTTGATGCGTTAACCGAAAGAGAACGGGATATTATAATAATGCGTTATGGTTTATACGGTAACAAGCCCCACACCCAACAAACAGTGGCTGAACATTTCAACATAAGTCGAAGCTACGTTTCTCGCATTGAAAAAAAAGCCTTAGAAAAACTAAAAGCCCGACTTGAAGATGAAGACTGATAAACACCTGTGTAGATTTAAGATTTACACAGGTGTTTTCTATTTACTTTGAAGTTAAGTATATGTTATACTCATACCAACGGAGGAAATGTTGCGCAGGCAACCTACTATTAATTATGATTCAAAAACATCTTGATATAATCGGCAAAAGCAGACTTTTTCACAATATAGATAATGCCACTATTCCCGAAATGCTCACAAACCTATCGGGAGATTTTGTCACGTTTAAAAAGGGACAGGTGTTACTGCGGGAGCATACTTCCACCGATAGGCTTGGAATAATTCTGTCGGGCAGTGCTGATGCCACTCATCTTACCCTTGATGGGCGGAGAATAACTGCCGCCCACCTTAATCCTTCTTCTGTTTATGGTGATGCTCTTGCCGCCAATAAGGGTACAAAAAGCCCCGTTACAGTTACTGCCCTTGAAAACAATACTACTGTTTTGTTGATTCCATATGAAAAGATTCTTGAATACGGAAGCAGTACTTTATGCAAAAATCTGACTTCCTTGCTCGCCGATAAGTATTTTGAACAGCATCGAAGAATTGATTTTATGCTTTGCCCTGACCTTCGAAGCAAGATCCTAAGCTATCTGTGCTCATTTGATAATGCCGAAGCAGGAAAGGTATTTGATATTCCATTTAATCGCGAACAATTAGCCGAGTATCTTAACGCCAACAGAAGCGCTCTATCTCGTGAGCTTTCCCGTATGAAAAGTGATGGTATAATAGACTATCACGGAAACTCATTTAAATTGCTAAAGGCTAC
>CAZOSH010000190.1:0-2994 GCA_964582395.1 uncultured Oscillospiraceae bacterium
CGGTACCGGCGATCATGCTCATAGCGCTCTCGAGGGAAGCAGCGTTAAGGTCCTGCATCTTGATTTCGGCGATCTTCTGAACGGAAGCCTTGCTGATCTTAGCAACCTTCTGCTTGTTGGGTACGCCGGAAGCCTTGTCGATACCGCATTCCTTCTTAATAAGAACCGCTGCAGGAGGGGTCTTGGTGATGAAGGAGAAAGAGCGGTCAGCGTAGACTGTGATAACAACAGGAATAATGAGGCCGATATCATTCTTGGTACGCTCATTGAATTCCTTGGTGAACTGCATAATGTTTATGCCGTGGGGGCCCAGAGCGGAACCGACCGGGGGAGCCGGGGTTGCCTTGCCCGCGGGAATCTGAAGTTTTACTAATGCTGTAACTTTCTGTGCCACGTTCGTGCACCTCCTTGAAATTATGTGGTTAAAATGGGCGCTTTTGCCCTCCCACTTACGTGCCGGGGTCTAAAATTATTTGCCCATCAGTACGACCTGACCGAATTCAAACTCGACAGGCATCTCTCTACCGACAAGCGATACATTAACTGTTACGCGGCTTTCTGCCATATTGATGTCAGCAACCTTACCGACAAAGCCCTCAAAGGGACCTTCGGTAACCTTGACGGAATCGCCGATACCATAGGAAAGACGCACAACCACCTTCTCAACGCCGAGAGCGTCAGCTTCTTCGGGGGTGAGGGGTACGGGTTTTGAGCCGGGGCCGACAAAGCTTGTAACGCCGCGGGTATTGCGGACAACATACCAACTCTCATCGGTCATGAGCATCTTAACAAGAACATAACCGGGGAAAAGCTTTCTCTCAACCTCTTTGGCTGCACCGGAATCGGTATACTCGGTGACGGTCTCCATAGGGATCTTGATGTCAAAGATAAGGTCTTCGAGATGGCGGTTTTCCACCGTCTTCTGGATAGTGGCTGCTACTTTGTTTTCATAGCCGGAATATGTGTGTACCACATACCATTTAGCTTCAGTGCTCAGTGCCTCATCTTGCATTGTAATTTCCTCCTGTCTCTGTTATGCGAGCAGGGTTGCGATAAGGTCGCGGAACTGACCAAAGCCGAAGTCAAGCAGTGCGACAAAAGCGCAAACCACGATGACTACGATGATAACGATAACGGTGTTATTAACAACCTGCTTACCGGAAGGCCACACGACTTTCTTTGCCTCGGAGCGAAGGTCGCGGAACCACTTTGCTACCTTGGAGAAGAAACCGGGTTTCTTTTCTTTGGGAGCCTTGTCTGCTTTCTTTGTTTCGACAGCCTTATTTTCGGTTGTCAACTGTGTGTTTTTTTCCTTTTCAGCCATTAAAGCACCTCTTTTCTTCAAAATGCCTTACTTGGTTTCCCTGTGTAAGGTGTGCTTCTTGCAAAAACGGCAGTACTTGTTGAGCTCAATACGGTCAGGAGTGTTCTTCTTGTTCTTGACAGTATCGTAGTTTCTCTGCTTGCACTCGGTACACGCTAAAGTGATCTTAACGCGCATGTTTCGGCACCTCCTTTTAGATTAGGCCGCATTCTTTATCAAATGCCGCACCTTTTTGCCTCCCTGTTTTCAGCCTTTCGCAGACATAAAAAAAGACCTGACAGGTAGAGTTATCATATCACGCTCAATATGTCAAGTCAAGCATTTTTTATATAAAAATGCAATTTTATTGAATTTTTATCATAAATAAGCCAAAAAAGCGATTTTTGTTGGCAATTTGGCTATATACAATATATAATATACACAACAGAATGTCAATATTCAGAGGTGAAAATATGATCTCTACCGCTTTGAATACCGAAATCGTCGCCCGCCTACTTCCCCGACGGGACGAGGAATGCGATAAGACCGGCTTCGGCAGGCTTTTATCTGTCTGTGGAAGCAACAATATGCCCGGCGCGGCTGTGCTATCCTGCGGCGGTGCTTTGCGCTCGGGAGCGGGGCTTGTCACCGTAGCCTCCACCGAATCGGTATGCCGCGCAGTCAGCTATGCCTACCCCGGCGCGGTGCTTAATATATTGCCCGCAGGTGAAGATGGCGGCATATGCCCCTCTTGCGCTCAGGCGCTTGACCTTGACAGATATACCGCAGTATTGTTCGGCTGCGGTATCGGCATAACCGAAGGCGGCAGAGCCATTCTGCGCACTTTGCTTAAAAATTGCACTGTACCATTAATAATAGATGCCGACGGACTCAATCTTTTAGCCGAAGACATAAGCCTGCTGAAAGCGGCGCAATGCCCCGTAATATTGACCCCTCACCAAAGGGAGCTCGCAAGGCTCTTGCGCAGTGCAGAGCTTGATTCCGCAGAGGCGCTTGCCAAGACTTACAATATGACGGTAGTTTCAAAGGGCACAGTCACCGAAATATACGGTGATGAGCTCTATATCTTAAGCCGCCCCAATTCGGCACTTGCCAAGGGCGGAAGCGGAGATATACTGGCAGGACTCATTGCGGGGCTGCTTGCCCAAGGCGCCTCCCCTGCCCATGCTGCCGCGGCGGGTGTCTATGTTCACTCTCTTGCAGGAAGACTTGCAAGTGAGATGCACACCGCCCGCGCAACCCTTGTCACCGACATCCTTGATGAGATCGGCGTCGCCTTCGCAGAGATCGAAGAGGAATGAAAATTTATACCTATATATATCATATACTCGCTATCCATATCCTCCTTTGCGGTTCTCCCGCGTTTGTAGGGGAGGTTATAAACCTCCCGAAATGCATGTACATTTCACCCGTGTAGAGGAGGTTATCAACCTCCCGCAACACAGTATAAATCCGTATATAAAAAAACCATACAAGCAGGTAATATTATGGAAGTTAAACCCGTACGAAAAAGAAACAGACTTGAGCAATTTGACTACAGCTCCGGTGGTGCATATTTCATTACTATATGTACGAAAGACAGAAAATGCATATTAGGTGAAATCGTAGGGACGACCATTGTGTCAAGTGTAACATCGTCCACACCAGTGTAAGGACATAGTCCACAACTT
>CAZOSH010000191.1:0-2990 GCA_964582395.1 uncultured Oscillospiraceae bacterium
CTTCGGCGGCATTTTCGGCAAAGCAGGCGAAATATTTATCGCACTTGCCATCTTCTTCTTTGCATTCACCACCATTGTAGGCTGGTCGCAGTACGGCTCAAAGGCTGTGGAATATCTCATGGGACACAAGGCAGTCAAGGTCTATAAGATAGTTTTCGTACTGATGGTCATTTCAGGCGCGGTTATGACATCCTCCTTGGCTTGGGATATTTCCGATACCTTTAACGGCCTGATGATGATCCCCAACCTTATCGGCGTTGCTGCACTCTGCCCCTTGGTAGCAAAGCTTACCCGTAACTATATAAACCGCAAGATAAAAAACAAAGACGAAGTACCTATGCTCTCCTTTGACTCCGAGATACAAAAAGAAATGGAAAAATAAGCAAAGCCGATTACCTGCAACAATTGCAGATAATCGGCTTTGTTGATCTTTATATATTCATGACATTTTGCGATATACAAATGTTGCTCCGCAGCATGTACAACAGTCGTTATCACCTTTCTGCATGGCTTTGCAATGAGGGCACATAACCCTTATATTTGGGTTTTTTCTTTCAAAAAAAGCTCGCTTAGCCTCATTAACGTAAGGTTCTTTAAGAGTCTCTGCTTCATCTCTTATAGGTTCTCTTTTATAAGCCTCCGGCATCAGGTTAGTACAATTTTCCGTTCTTTCCAAAAGATTAACAGTCTTATCACTGTTTTCGATCAATGTACCAAATCCGTAAAGGAGAAAACTTCCAATCCAAGAAGAGGTTGCACCAATAGCGGCATAGAGAAGACCTTTAACCACACCCCATCTTAAAGAAAGTACTGCATTTAATATTATTCTTACGCCCACAATTATGCTACAGATAATTCCTATCCATGCAACAATTACAGCCAATTTCTTAATCTTTCCGCCAATGTTGTCAAACACATCTTTTTCCCTCTTTCTTTAGTATTTACCACCATTTTACTGCAATTTGCGGTAAATGTCAATACTGCAAATTGCGGTTGGATATAATAATTACATCCTAAAAAGGGTGTGATATGATGTATCGCAGAATCCGTGATCTCAGAGAAGATAGAGACCTTACTCAAAAGGAACTTGCTATGTTTTTGTCCTGCTCTCAGCAAGTTTACAGCAATTATGAATTGGGACAGCGGGACATCCCCACCGACATTCTCATAAAGCTATCCTCTTTTTATAACGTGTCCACCGACTATATACTTGAGATATCTGATAACCCCATTATAAACAGGTAAAAAAATAACGCTCACAATGTGAGCGTTATTTTTTATGTATTCAGTATTTATCAGTCAAGCTCGTTGATGACATACCACTTGCCGCTGACCTTTGCCAGATGGATGGTACGGTCATACTCATTGGGTTCTTCGCCCTTCTGGGTCAGGGTGTAGTAGACCTTAACTCTTGCATATTCCTGAATGTTCTTTGCTTCCTTGAACTTCATGCCGCTTGCCTGGCTGAAAACTGCGGAAGAAGCATTGTCATACTCGTTGTCGACCCATATAAGAACTTCACTTCTGACAACCTCTGCCTTGCCTTCTGCCTTTTCGAACTCTTCATACTCTTCGAATTCCTTAGCAACCTTTGCAGCGCTTGCGCTTTCCTTCAGATCAAGGTCAACAGCTACATCTCTGACTACCCAGGGAGCGGACTTCTTCAGAACGGCCTTGAGGTCACCATCAAGATAAGCTTCTGCGTAGGATTCAGCGATTCTATCGGGGGTGCTGAGAGCGTTAACGATACCGCAGATAGCAGCGATAACAATGATCAGTGCTACAACTGCGCCTGCCAATACAAGCCAGGTCTTTGTGCTCTTGAAATCAATGCTCTTAAGATCAAACTTCTTTGCTTCTGCAGCTTTGTTCTCTTCTGCTGCGGGAGCTGCGGGCTGTAAAGCCTCGTTGCAAGAGGTGCAAACGGTAGCGTTATCTTCTACCTGTGCGCCGCACTTGGGACATACCATAATCTTTTTCCTCATTTCCTTAATTAGTCTAAGCTGTAAAAGCTTGTCTTAATTATAGAATACTGTTCACATTTTGTCAATAAAAGGACAGATAAAAATGACCAATACCGTCACCGCGCCGATGCTTCCGCGTATGCAATACTACACCCCCGAGATGAACAGCGGAAGCTTGGACGGAAAAAAGGTCAGCAGCCCGTAGACAAGTCCGATCAATATCATCGCCCCGATGGAAACAGCTAAAGGCAACCCCTTTTTTGAGTGCTTATAGAAATGCTTGCCCATAAATTGCCCCAAGGCATTTGCAAGGAGAAGCAAAGATATGTCGGCAATAAGAAAATGCCTGCCGATACAGCCTGTGTAAAGATAAAAGCCCGTGGGAATGACCCATATTGCAGTAACAAGTGCCGCCAAAGCCGCCCCAAACCATCGTCTTGCTGGCAGTTTTTTGCGTTTTTTCAGCCAATATCCGCCCCACCAGGCAAGGGTGGGAACGTAAACCATTTTGGTATGCTCCCATACACTTTCATTGACGGGCGCGAGAGTACCTACAAGAGGATTCTTGCCCAATACATTATATATGAAATGGGTGGCGCTTCCCACAGTAAAAAGTGCAGGGATACCCCATATTATCCATTTTTCAGCGGTTTTCTCTTCTTTAATATTCAAAAAATACACCTCCCTTATATCAGTATATACAGGTGATCAAGCAATATTTACACATCACAGATGTGTTTTTTCACAATATAATAAACGCTCTTTGGCGGCACTTAAAACACCGACAAAAAGCGATATAAACAGACAGTATTTGCCCCTTTACGGCAGAAATATTTTTTATTCGATTTTTTTGCAATGTCGAAAAATCGCAAATGTAGTAGTATCAAGACTTTTACACATTTTCCACAAGGTTTTCCACAACTGCCTGTGTATTTTAATGCAATATCCCTCCAAAAAACTGATTACAAAGAGTATAAAAAAGAGAGTCTTGTATATCCAAAATAAAGCTGTAAGATAAAGGTAGAC
>CAZOSH010000192.1:0-2937 GCA_964582395.1 uncultured Oscillospiraceae bacterium
TAGCCGTAATACCGTCTACATCTTAATCACCGTAAACGGCAATTCTCTCTCCCTTTGATATTGCTTCTTCTATGATGGCAACCGCCTTATCCATATCCTGAAGCAAAAAGGGATCATAAATATTGCTTGTACTGCAATCCATAAACTCCAAAGCCTGCGCAGGTTCGGTTATGCCGCGAGCGGTAAGAACCGCCGCCGCAAGACGGGGTAGTTTTAAGGATGCAGATAACTTTTGAGCACATTCATTATTGCGCTCGGATATTATCCACCTTTTCTTTTTCATAATTACTCCATTTTATATTTTTATTGCTAAATATTATAGCAAATTTCCTTTGTTTATACAAGGATAATATATAAAAATAGATGTAAATTATAAAAAAATAGCCTTACCCGCAATGGAGTAAGGCTATTATAGACCAAAAATTATAGAGCGTACTTCTTGCTGTATGAATCAAACTCCTCATTGAAGGCTTCATTATTGTCATTCTTGACACCGCTGAGATACTCATGAGCCTTAAAGCTGTCATGCTCCGCTTCAATAACCGCAACCGCAATATTTGAACAATGGTCGGATACACGTTCATAGTTTGAAAGCAGATCACTGAGAACAAAGCCCAATTCTATCGTACACACGCCATTCTTAAGACGGGCAATATGACGGCTTCTTATATCTGCGATTATATTATCTATAACCTGCTCCAGAGGCTCAACCTTTGCGGCAAGCGCAAGATCGCCTTTCTCAAATGCGGTCATTGCTATTTCCATGATCTCAGTTATAGCGGCTGATGCAACAGCGATCTCACGATTGGCTTCTGCAGAGAAGCTGATTTCCTTTTCATTCATTTCTTCAGCCGTTTTCAGAAGGTTACATGCGTGGTCGCCCAAGCGTTCAAACTGTCCGATGGTATGAAGCATTTTTGAAATCTGGTGGCTGTCAGCCTCAGTGAGTTCCTTGCTGGAAAGCTTAACAAGATATGTTCCCAGCTTATCCTCGTAAATATCGATGGTATCCTCTTTTTCAAGGATGGATGCCGCCTTTGCGGAATCAAACTTGACTGTGGTTACATCCATTGCATCAAGCACAGCTTGGTGAGCGATCTTGGACATTTCAACAGTAAGATTTCCGCATTCAAATACTGCCAAAGCGGGAGTATTGAGCAGACGTTCATCGATAAATGCAACAGATTGCTTCTCTTCTTTGTCGGGTATAACCTTTTCAGCAATCTTGACAAGCTGCTTGGAGAAGGGCAACAGAACAATAGTTGTAAATACATTGAATATGCTATGAGCAATAGCAATCTCAAAGGGACCTATTTCCATGCCTAAAAATGCAAGAGGATAAATTGCATTCGTTCCATAGAAAAGAATCAGACATAAAACAGTACCAATGATATTAAAGCTCATGTGTATCACGGAAACACGTTTTGCATTCTTGCTTACTCCGATACTTGAAATCAGAGCTGTAACGCAAGTACCGATATTCTGACCCATAATGATGGGAATTGCCATATTATATGTAATTCCGCCCGTGAGAGAAAGCGCCTGCAGAATACCTACCGATGCCGCAGAGCTCTGTATGATACCGGTAAATACCGCACCAACCAAAACACCGATGATAGGGTTATTAAAAGCAGTAAGAACACTCTGAAACTGGGGCATTTCTGACAGAGGCTCAACTGCGTCACCCATAAGACTCATACCGGTCATAAGTATTGCAAAACCGACCATAATGCTTCCTATATCACGGCGCTTTGCACGCTTTGAGATCATAATTAAACCGATACCAATAAGCGCAACTATAGGAGAAAAATTATCAGGCTTTAAAAACTTCAGGAAGATATTCCCCCCATCAATTCCGCTCAACGAAAGGATCCACGCAGTAAGAGTCGTTCCAATATTGGAGCCCATTATTACACCGACGGTCTGCGAAAGTGAAAGAATGCCTGAATTAACAAGACCAACTAGCATAACTGTCATTGCCGAAGAAGACTGAATAGCAATAGTAATGCCTGCACCGAGAACAAGACCCTTGATTGGCGTATCGGTCATTTTGCGAAGAGTCTTTTCGAGTTTACCGCCGGAAATCTTTTTAAGTCCACCGGACATTTCATTCATTCCGTATAGGAAGAATGCCAATCCTCCGATAAGCTTAACAATAGCAAAAATTACGCTTTCCATATCCTATCTCCTATTTTTTCAAATAAGTTGTTGTTCGTTTATTATAAGCTTAAATTGCAATCCGAGCTTTTCTGCCGCTTTACGACACATGACCATACGGCCGAGAAAAATCTCAAAGTAATCCATAATCGATCCATATTTCGTATCTATGCTCAGCTTGAGCTTGATAATGGACTTGTCCTCATTGATCTTCAGCGTAGATTTCTTAACTGAATAATTCACTCTGTCGTGAATATCAAAACTTGTAGTATCATTATTGCGCACACGACTACGACGAACATCCGATTTATCTGCAAGGATAAGCGCCGCGGCAATATGATCAACGGGCACACCTGTTCCTTCATCATGGTTCCCGATTGCAGTTACAACAGTTGCGACATCCTCTGCATCCATTCCATACTCACGGAGTATGCGAAATGCCATAACCGCTCCGCTCTGAGAATGATCAACACGGTTAACAAGGTTTCCTATATCGTGAAGATATCCTGCAATCTCAGCAAGTTCGCAATCGTGTTCCGAATAACCGAGAGTTTCAACAATATATCGTGCGGTTTCAGCGACTTTTGTAACATGAGCAAAGCTATGTTCGGTATACCCCAATGCAAGCAAAGAACAATCAGCTTTTTTTATAAATGCCTGCACAGACGGATCATTTTTAAGTCTTTCTATATACAGACGCTACTCCTCCTTTTAACTATTCTTTTTTATTGTAACATATTTTACAATTCTTGTAAACATCAAGTATTAAAGTACTATACT
>CAZOSH010000193.1:0-2922 GCA_964582395.1 uncultured Oscillospiraceae bacterium
TTATCCTACATCAGGGGGTATTTTGTCTATTGTCCAATTTTACTGGTTCAGTCCAATATCCTGCAGGGTTTTTATTAGTTCCGCTGTCTTTTCTCGATCCTTCGCCAATTAAAAAAGCCGTAAATATCGTTAATTAAAAATACGCAAAAGCAGATCAAAACAGGAAAATATCTTCTGTCCTCTAAAACCGCTAAAATCCACAGAGCAATAAGAACGATATCATTTGCTCCATAACCTATCCCGTATAACGGACTGCGCATCATAGTAAGATATGACGCAATAAAACTGGTTGCTACCGATACTGTTGACAAAACAAGATTTGCTGTGTTGAAATGTTTAAGGATATAATAAAATATAAATGTTATGATTGCTGTAAGGACAAACATTACCGTATAATGCTTGAGCGATAACCTTCTCACTTTCACCTCATGACTGCCTTGAAAAGGATGTCTCAACCACTCTATGACAGCTAAAACAGCCACGGGTGAGGTCATTCCAAGATATGTAAGCATCTCTCCGTAATATCGCATTTCAAATGAAATGATACCATATAAAACAGAGAATAAAACCGTAAGAACTTGCCCTATCACATAACCTTTGGCAACAAAGATCAATGCGGTTACTCCAACCAACGAAGCAAGCAGGCTGAGAGTATTTCCCGACGGCAAAACAATGTATGAAAAACATACTGCAAATACGGAGCATCCCCATAGGAAAAACTCCGCCTTTGAAAAACCTTTAAATAAACTATTCTTCATATCTTCTCCTAAAAAAAGCATCCGTTGCGTATCTTCAAAGACCTAACGATACGTAACGAATGCTTTCGTTGCATTTTATCTACCCGGTGGCAGAATATTCAATTATTGGCAAGCAGACTGTCAACAAACTGCTTTGCCGCTCTTGCAGAGCGAGTTCCGCGCATAAGCGCAAATTTCTCAGCTTTCGCATCAAGAGTCTGAGAATCATACTTGATTCCTTTTGAGTCAGCCAAGTGATGGACAATCCCAAGATACGTTTTCTTGTCAGGACGCTGAAAGGTGATCTGAATACCAAAGCGCTCCGACAGTGAAATAGTTTCCTGCATTGTATCATTGTGATGAATATCATCACCATCACGGTCGCTGAACTTTTCTTTGACAAGATGACGGCGGTTGCTTGTGGCATAGATGACAACATTATTGGACTTTGCCGAAACCGTACCTTCAAGAATAGCCTTCAACGCACTGAAATTATCATCATCCTTTTGGAAAGACAAATCATCAATGAAGAGAATAAACTTAAGCGGATTGCCTGAAAGCTCGTCAAGAATAACAGGAATCTCTCTGAGCTGTTCCTTGCGCACCTCAATGATACGCAAACCTTGCTCAAACAGTTCGTTAACAACAGCCTTAACCGTTGAAGACTTTCCTGTTCCCGCATCACCCGAAAGCAACACATTAGCTGCAGGCTTCCCCGCAAGCAACGCCTTTGTATTGTCAAGGATTATCTGCTGCTCACGCTTATAATCAATAAGATCGGAAAGTCTTGTATTATCTGGGTTGATAACAGGAACGATATGATCATCACCGTCAATTCGGAACATACGGTACTTGGCATAAATGCCATAGCCGTACTTTTCGATATTCTCCGCTCTGTGCTTATACTTATCCTTAAGCTCGTAGTCTTCGCTTTCAAAGAACGGCATAAACCCATCCCACTGGAGACCATCTCTCAAGACATCGGGAGTAAGCGAGCAGACCTGCTGTAAAATATCAAGTTCCGCATCAACATTTTCAGCCAAGCTTTTAGGGATCATTTCTCCCCTGCCTATGCTTTTCACATAGATATTCTCGTCATTATTTACAGCATGCTTTATGTATTTGCTGAGATTTGTCTCGTGAGAAGCATAAAGTTTTGATACAAACTCACCGTATGCGCTTACTGCAAAGTAGGCCGATTCACTTTCTTTGCATTCGAGATAATAAAGCAGACTTTCTATTACCGGATCGGACAGCAATTGGCGAAAAACCGCCAATGAACGCAATCCAGTTGAAAGACTTGACAGATTAACAGACATTTCCATTTTACTTGAGTATTGCTCCCTCTGCACCGCTGGAAACAAGAGCTGCATATCTCTTGAGATAGCCTGTAAGCTCCTTCT
The DNA here is from genome assembly GCA_964582395.1 of uncultured Oscillospiraceae bacterium. Classification (GTDB taxonomy): domain Bacteria; phylum Bacillota; class Clostridia; order Oscillospirales; family Butyricicoccaceae; genus RGIG3513. The sequence continues at coordinate 2,141 of CAZOSH010000193.1, forward strand.
GCTTGGGAACAAAGTTCTTCATTCTTTCAGCAATTACAGCATCATCGACCTTAAGCTCAAGCTTATTAGCAGGAATATCAATGCTTATTATATCCCCTTCTTCAACGATACCTATAACGCCGCCGCTTGCCGCTTCAGGGGATACGTGACCGATACAAGCGCCACGGGTAGCACCGCTGAAACGTCCATCGGTAATAAGAGCAACACTGTTGCCAAGTCCCATACCCATAATAGCGGAAGTGGGGTTAAGCATTTCACGCATACCGGGACCTCCCTTAGGACCTTCGTAACGAATAACCACAACGTCCCCCGCCTTTATCTTGCCTGCATTGATTGCAGCCTGAGCCTCTTCTTCGCTGTCAAATACACGTGCAGGGCCTTCGTGAATAAGCATTTCAGGCAGCACAGCAGAACGCTTGACAACACTTCCGTCGGGTGCGAGATTTCCGCGAAGAACAGCGATACCACCGGTTTCACTGTAGGGGTTCTCAATAGGACGGATAACATCGTGATTTGTATTGATGCAATTGCTGATATTTTCACCAACAGTCTTGCCGGTAACAGTTAAACAATCGGTCTTAATAAGACTCTTCTTATTAAGTTCGTTCATAACGGCATACACACCGCCCGCTTCGTCAAGCTCTTCCATATAGGTTCTTCCAGCAGGTGCAAGATGACAAAGGTTAGGTGTTACTGCGCTAATTTTGTTTGCAATATCAAGATTGATATCAATTCCGCATTCGTGAGCAATTGCGGGCAGATGCAGCATACTGTTTGTAGAG
>CAZOSH010000194.1:0-2904 GCA_964582395.1 uncultured Oscillospiraceae bacterium
GGGGCTGTGTCCCCTACATCAGCGTCGTTTGCCATGCCGTAAGGACAGGCATCCTCGACTGTCCGTAAAAAGGCTCACTTCGTTCGCAGAGAAGGGATAAGAGAGAAAAGATAAGAGAAAAGGTGTCGCGTTCCGCAACAAAATAATTAGTGGATTGTGACCTTTAGGTCACAATCCACTATTGATCTGTTGCGCAAAGCGCAACACCGAAGTTTTTCAATATTAAATCTTCATTGTTCACTAAAACAACACTCCATTGTGACAAATATATCACAATGATAAAAGCCTTCCCCTTGAGGGGAAGGTGCTGAGCGTAGCGAAGCGGATGAGGTGGAAGTTTCGTCAGCCTGTGGTATAACGATGCTTTCACTTGCAAAAGACGGTGCGCCTTGTAATAATGTTGTCCAATGGATAAACTATGTATTTTCCCTTCGGCAAAATGCCTTCTCACATACTACGAGTGAAATATTTGCTCTGCAAATGTGAAGGAAACCCCTCAGTCTCGCATTCGCTCGACAGCTCCCCTATTAGGGGCGCCAAGGCAGTGCCGCTACTATGCTTGCCCTCTCTTGTCAGGGAGGGTGGCAAAACCGTAGGTTTTGACGGAAGGGTTAGAAGGCTCGCAGTGAAGAGAGAAGAACTAAGAGGTAGAGACAAGATGTCGCATTCTGCGGATGAGATATTTACCTACGATAAATGTGAAGGCCTCCTTTTTTGCTATGCAAAAATCTAACGCCTCGCTGCGGCTCGGTCACGCCGCGGGTCTGCCCTCTCAGTCACGCTTCGCGTGCCACCTCTCCCATAAGGAGAGGCTATACCGCGTCGCCGCTTTGCTGCTCGGAGAGGGAGCCAAGAGGTGCAAGGTATGGCTAGGCGATTGTGATATATTTGTCACAAAGGCATATTGATTTATTGCACTTGGTGCAACACCGAAATTATTCAATATTAGGTATTCATAATTCGTTCCGTCTTTTGCGGCGCGAGCAAGCCCGCGCCCTACGAGGGAACGAGGTGCTTCGCAGTGAAGAGAGAATAATTAAGAGAAAAGGTGTTGGAAGAGCCGACGGAATGATTATACGATTGTGACAAATATATCACAATCGTATAATCGGTAAAAATGCTGATAAAACAAAAGCCCTTGCTTGTTCACACCAAGCAAGGGCTTTTGTTTAGGTATATTTTATTTAATATGTCTTTGGTGTTGCAACGCTTTTTCCATAACTAATTTAGCATTTTCTATGCCCTGAACGGTGCTCATTTTCAGCAGCAGTGCCGAATCGGCATCATTATATACCTCTTCTGTGTCTTCCAAAAGGGTAATTGTGCTCCAAAAATTCTCTAGCCAAGCGGCTGTGCTGGTTTCTGCCATATCAGCGAGATAACCCTTGACGGCATCTGCGGCAGCAATATCAATGAAGGAACCCTGATAATCTTTGAGGAAGATCTGAGCTAAGATCTTTGCAGCGGCGGTATACTCAAACTCTATGAGTACCACAGAGCCACTGTGATTTATGGAGTAGCTTTTGACGATTCGTTTATCAAAGGAAAGATTATATGACAGATATTCTGCCCAATCAGATGCGTGCCCATCCATAGTGGTGAAATAGATGAGTCGCGGACAGTAGTATGTCATCGCCTCTAATGCCTTAGTGGTATATGCGGGACTCTTGGGATCGATCATAACATAATCATCCCAGTTATCCTTCTGCAGTTCTTTTTCCACGGGAGTATAGTTTGCAATCGTATCGGTTGCACTTTTATACTGTTCGGCGGTTATTGCACAGAGGGAAACAAGCTGATCGCCCAATGTGGTTCTGCTTCCTTTCAGGGATACATTCAATGCGCTGCGGGTAACCATAACCATTTCTGCGCGCAAAAACTCATAAATATTTGCACCGTCGGGAAGAATTCCTGCCTTAAGAGCAAGGGCGTAGGGGCTGTACCACTCAAAATCTTCTCCACTGTTATAACCCAAAGCGCGAAGGACAAAGGTGAGATATTGGGCACTGGTGGCGGGGTCGTTTGAGCCAAAACGGGTTGCACTGATTCCGTTTGTAAGCCCTGTGGCATAGGCATATCCCACATAGGGACTTGCCCAAGCGGGAACGTCTGTGAAGGGATGTGACAGGTTGAGCAGAAGAGCTTCTTCTTCTTTTCCGATAATACGAATAAGCACCGCCAAGGCCTCGGTGCGAATTGGCCTGCGCTCAAGGGCAAAGTCAACGCCCGTGCCCAAAAACAGTCCCAGCTCATTAAGCTGTTCTGCCTGCTTTTGTGCCAGATCGAGGCGGTGGTATTGGGTGTTTCCCATACCTGCTTGTTCCATAAGCGCTTCAAAGGTTTCTACACTGTCAATACCGCTTTTTGCAGTCATTATACGTGTGTTCGAGTTATAGATAAATACCGCCGGAAATGAAAAATCAGCACGCTTAATGTAGGTTTCCCAACCTACAAAGTAGGTTTTACTGTTAAAATAGCCGTATTCTGCAGTGTAACGGTTATGTTGGTCGATGCCGTTAATAAAGGTTTCGTTTTCTTCTGCCCAGGTCTGAAGCTGAGGAACAACCTTTTTGCTAAGGGAATCATAACGGCTGTAGAAAACAAGTATAAAACTTTCGCAGGTCTTGGCGGTGGCGCTTGCAATCATTGAAGATGCGGTATCAAAGCCGCGGTCCTTGAAATAGGTGCTGTCGTAGATCAGGGCATCATAGTCTGTGGGGAATGATGCAAAGCTGTTTAGCGGCAGAAGAGCAAGACACAGCAGCAAAGCCAAAGCTGTTGTAAAGGCCTTCTTTTTCAAGCGCATCTCCCCTTTCAAAAGATATAGTTATACTTGTATAATATTTTATCACATAAGTGCAAATAAATCAAACGTCAACAGACATAGTTAAGAAAAACTTAAGA
>CAZOSH010000195.1:0-2889 GCA_964582395.1 uncultured Oscillospiraceae bacterium
GTCATAGCCGACATCGTATTGTGATTCGTTGTACTGTTCACATTCGTCATAACCGGCTTTGTAGCTGCGTTCAACATCGTTTTTATAAGAACTGTCCACAACTATTATCAGGACTCCGAAGATAGCAAGAATAATTATAATCAACGGAATCTCCTTGGCGCGGTCAACTTTTGACATTGTAAAAACAACGACGATAACAGCTATTGCGGCGAGTATGTAGAGTATTGCCATTTTGTATGCTCCTTAGATTTGAGTTTTTGAAAATGCGTCGGCGGATTTGTTTAAAGCTAAAGTTAGAATGTGAGCAAACTCTACTGAAAACAACGCATTCGGAGAGCCCAACACTTCTTTTGTTACTGCGGAGCAGAAATGCATTAAATCGGCGCCGCTTGATATATCGTCTTTTAAAAGCTCACTTCCGTAAAGAAGAAGTTCTGACCAATAGAACTTACCTATGACATCCACTGCATCAGGCGGAGTATCGGGAGAAATATACAGGCGGATAAAACTTTGATAAGAAAGGTCTGCAAAGTTTTTAATATCAAGATTGGTATCAACAAAAGCAACCACCGCCGCAAAAAGAGAAACCGCGTTTGAGCCGTTTATATTTATATTGATGCCTGAGTTTTTAAGAAGATAAAGTATTTCGTCGAACACTGCGGCTGTAATTGAATTGACTTTCTGCTCGTCGGAGGAGTTGGGAAGATGTGTTTTGCGATTATGTGCGGTTTGTTTCTTTCTTCTGTCAGTCAGTTGAAGTATGACTATAATCAGAACAACAATGAAAATTGCGGCAGCTATATATCCCATTTTGCGACTCCTTTCTATGGGTTACATTTTGAGCAAGCTGTATAGTGTTGGGCGAGAGCGGTGCGGAGAGGGATCTCTTTGGATGATTTTGAAAGATATTGGCAATATTTGCGGTGATAGCAACTACCGCTGGCGGTTATGTAAACCGAACGATTATATTCTTCAGTGTCGGGGTAAAACTGTGAAACAGACTGATACCCTGCCGCATATCCCGCGTCATATGTGGCTTTGAGGTTGGCTTTTTCGGCGCGCTTAAAGCCGTTTTCTTCGCCTAAATTATAGAAAGCGGCGCAGGAAATAATAAGAGCAAGGACGGCGAGGCAAATAAGCAGATAAGTTTTTGGTGATCGCATAGGTTTTATTCCTTTCGGTTATTTGGTTAAAAGGATAATGCTGCGGGAATAATATTCCCAAGACAGCTTTTGACCGCAGTTGCCGCAATAGGGCTGATTTTCCCTGTCAAGCGATATTCCGCAGGAAGGACATACGGGATGATATATTATCCTGCCGCGCAGATTGAAGGCGCGTGATGCGGTGATGTGCATAGGAACGGTCACCGGGTCGGGGACGGAGGTAAACCCCAACAGCTCGTTGGGAGTTTTGCCGAGACCGGAGCAGAGCTTTTCAAGTGAGGTGAGTTTTGGCTCACTTCGGCGGCGGATAATGTTTCCTACTTGGCATGAGCTGAGGTTACACAGTTCTGCTGCTTTTTCGTAGGAGATATTATATTCATCGAGTATTTGCATAAGAGACACGGATAAATTGTCTAAAAACATCACAAGACCACACTTTCTGTCGAAGATGTTTTTAGAATAGGTTGTGATTCCGTAGGGTACAAGGAAGCCCGTTTCATAATTTTATAGTTTTTTATGGTTTATTACCATAAATATACAGCTTTTTTATGTTAAAGTCAAATAAAATATTGGAATAGTCCATAAGGGGTGGTGAAGTGAAAACTTGTGATTTTGAGGGCCGCAGAAATATTTCGGGCGAGCGGATAAGGTTGCAAAGACAGAAACTTCGCCTTTCACAAGCTGAACTTGCGGCACAGATGCAGACCGAAGGGGTTGGCATTGAGCAGGATGCATTAAGCAGAATTGAGAACGGAAGCCGTATGGTTCAGGATTATGAGCTTAAGGCGCTGGCTAAGAAACTGGGGGTTACGGCTGATTGGTTAATTAACATTGATGAATAAAAGTCGCAGATCGTAAAGATTTGCGACTTTTTTTATTATTGCTTTTTATAGGGAATTATGGGATATTAACATAAAACGGGAAGGTGTTCAAATTATGAGAGGAAGAAGATTCAGCCATCTGTCGTGGAAAGACAGACTTAAAATAGAAAGAATGCTCAAAGATGGGTACAAAATACAGAGCATTGCGGATGCGTTGCATGTTCATAATTCCACGATATACAGAGAGATCAAAAAGGGGAAGACGAAGCAGTTAGATACTCACCTCAGAGTAATAGAAGTTTATTGCCCTGAAACGGCACAAAGAAAATACCAAGCGTTGTTAAGTATGAAGGGGCCTGCGTTGAAAATAGGAAATGATTATGCCTTGGCTCAATATATTGAAAACAAAATTCTTGATGAAAAATATTCTCCGGGGGCGGTATTGGATAAGATTGCAGAAGACGGATTGATTTTTTCTGTGAAGATATCAAGACAGACGGTGTATTCCTATATACAAAAGGGGGTATTCGGACGGATAACTTATAAGGACCTTCCGTATGGATATAAGTTTAAGCGCAAAGTAGAGATAAAAGAGGGTAAGGTTCCGCGCGGAGAGAGCATAGAAAACAGACCGCCGGAAATAGAAACGCGGGAGGATTTCGGACATTGGGAAATGGATAGCGTAGTAGGTGCGCGCGGCGTTTCCAAAAAGTCTTTATTAGTATTAACAGAGAGGAAAACCCGAAAAGAAATTATATTTTTACTAAAAGAGCATACAGCGGCAGCAGTTGTAAAGGCATTAGACCGTTTAGAACGCAAATTAGGCGCAAAATTTCGGGATATATTCAAATCTATTACAGTAGATAACGGATCGGAGTTTTCGGATTGGGAAGGCATGGAGCGAT
>CAZOSH010000196.1:0-2874 GCA_964582395.1 uncultured Oscillospiraceae bacterium
CTTATCCAGGAAGTATTGAGCCGAGGACAAAATGCAATTCTTCTTGTGCCCGAAATAGCACTTACACCACAGATGGTCAGACGGTTTTGCTTGTATTTTAATGATGATGTTGCTATTATTCACAGTGCTTTGACCGGAACGCAGAGATACGATGAGTATAAGCGTATCAGGGCAGGTAAAGCTCGTATTGTTGTTGGTACAAGAAGTGCCATTTTAGCTCCTATAAGTAACCTTGGAATTATAATTGTTGACGAAGAGCATGAGTATACTTATAAATCTGAAAATGCTCCGAGATATCATGCTGTAGACGTAGCAAAGTTTAGAGCATCGAGAAATAACTGTCTTGTTCTTTTGGGTTCGGCAACTCCCTCCGTTGAAACTATGTATTCTGCTGAAACAGGCAAGATATCACTAATAAAGCTCGAATCAAGATATAATGAGATGCCTTTGCCGCAGACTATTATTTCTGATATGCGAGGTAACCTGAAAAACGGTAATGCAGCTTGCGTTGGCAAAGAACTTGCTGCAGAGATGGGAAAAAATCTTGAAAAAAAAGAAAAGACGATCTTGTTTATCAACAGACGGGGTGCATCAAATAAACTTGTTTGTGTTGATTGCGGACATATACCGACCTGTGAAAGATGCAGTGTTTCTCTTGTTTATCATTCGAAGAATGATAGATTGCTTTGCCATCATTGTGGATATTCCGAAAAAGCACCTGAAACATGTCCTGTTTGCGGGTCACCGCATCTTAAGTATCAGGGAATAGGTACTCAGCGTGTTGAGGACGAACTTCTTCAACTTTTTCCCGATATAAAGATAGTCCGTATGGATGCGGATACGATTGTGGGAAGGACGAGCCATGAAAAACTCCTTGATGATTTTGCTCAAGGGAATTATGATGTCTTGCTTGGTACACAAATGGTGGCAAAGGGTCTTGATTTTGAATCTGTAACACTTGTTGGAGTACTTGATGGCGATGGTTTTATGTATAACAGTGATTTCAGAGCGCAGGAACGGGCTTTTTCGCTTATGACTCAGGTTGTGGGAAGAGCCGGAAGACATTCCAAACCGGGTCGCGCAGTCATACAGACATATTGCCCTGAAAATGCTGTTATTCTTGCTGCCGCCGCACAAGATTATAATTCTTTTTATAAATATGAGTTATCGGCAAGACAAGCGTTAAGAGTACCGCCTTTTGACGACTTGATTGTTTTCACATTGACGGGACTTAATGAGCAGGATGTAACAAAGGCAGCGTTATCCATAGCAGCTACATTAAATAAAGCCTTTAAGGGTGAATGCAATAATATCGGAAACGATGTCTTAGGTCCTGTACCTGCCGCAATTTCCAAATTGAATAATAAATATCGACTTGTTGTTTCTTTCAGAGGAAAAAACAACGGTAGAACGAGAAGCTTTATTGAACATGTTCTTACTGCTTTTATGAAATCCATATATAGTAAAAAGGTTTCAATTTCAGCAGATATTAATCCGTATAATAATTAAGGAAGTGTACTTATGGCAATCAGAAATATAGTAAAAAAGGGTGATCCGATTCTTAATAAGGTTTGTCGCCCTGTAACAGATTTTAATGAGCGTCTCTGGCTTTTGTTGGATGATATGCATGAGACTTTAAAAGAGGCTGACGGCGCAGGTCTTGCAGCCCCCCAAGTAGGAATATTGCGTGCTCTTGCTTTGGTTATGATGGAGGATGGTTCTTATCTTGAGATCATCAATCCGAATATTGTCGCAAGCGAAGGTACACAGTCGGGGGCTGAAGGATGTCTAAGCGTTCCTGATCTTTTCGGTGTTGTAACCCGTCCTATGAAGGTAACTGTTGAGGCTCAGGACAGATATGGCAAGCCTTTTACAATAACGGCTGAAGGATTCACCGCTCGTGCTTTCTGTCACGAAATTGATCATTTGAGCGGACATCTTTTTACCGAGCTTGTAGAGCGATATATTGATATTAACGATCAGGACGAGGATTGATCTATGCGTATTGTATTTATGGGCACACCTGAGTTTGCGGTTGAATCACTCAAAGCACTTGTTGATGCGGGTGAAGAGGTGGTTGCCGTATTTACCCGCCGTGATGCGCCTAAAAATAGGGGAATGAAGCTTTTTCCTCCACCTGTTAAGGTTTGTGCGGAAGGATATGGAATACCTGTTTATCAGCCTGTTTCTTTGAAAAATGAAAAATGGTTTAGTATTCTTTCTGCTCTAACTCCAGATTTGATAGTTGTTGCTGCATACGGAAAGATATTACCCAAATCTGTTCTTGAGTTGCCCCGCTATGGTTGCATAAATGTTCATGCTTCTGTTTTACCTAAATATAGAGGTGCAAGCCCTATCAATGCGGCGATACTTAATGGTGAGACAGAGTCGGGTGTAACCATTATGCAAATGGCAGAAGGACTTGACACGGGAGATATGCTGTATAAGGCATTAACTCCGATAAATGAGAATGAAACTTATGGGCAGTTGCATGACAGACTTGCAGATATTGGCGGAAAGGCGCTTATAGAAACAGTTTCTTTGATTAAGGATAATAAGGTCATTGCAGAAAAACAAAATGATGCTGAGTCTTGTTATGCACATATGATATCTACCGCAGATACTGCTATAGACTTTGATCAGGATGCAAAAACTGTGTCTCAGTTGATTCGCGCTTATGACCCGCAACCCGGTGCTTTTTGCCGATTAGATGATGGAAAAGTAAAGCTTTTTGCTTCTTCTGTTTATGATACAGAAATTAACGGTACTCCCGGACTTGTGGCACAAGCTACTAAAAAAGGTCTTGTTATTGAATGTAAAAAGGGTAGTTTACTTATCGGTGAGATACAGGTTCCGGGCGGTAAAAGAATGCCT
>CAZOSH010000197.1:0-2873 GCA_964582395.1 uncultured Oscillospiraceae bacterium
AAATTATTGATGCCCGAATATTCGTGGTAAATATCAAAAAGCTTGTGATATTCCATCAGAATATCTGAAACAGCGGCGGAGCGAGCATTAAACTCCTCCGCCGTATCTCCTGCATAGCTATAAATATAGGAGACGGTATCAAAAAAGGTGAAATTGACCACCCCTTGCGGGGAGGAGGTCGGTTGCTCTTTAACTGCACAACCTGCTATGCCTGAAAGCACAGCCAAAAGGCAGATATAAGCAACCGTCCTTTTCACCATTTTTAAATACACATCTCCTATGTCGTTTCAGATTAAATTAGCGAGCGTTATTAGCAGCCTGTGCAACTACTGCGCAGATATCGCTGATCTGCATGGTGCAGCCTGCGCTGAGAAGAGCTTCGTCAGCAGAGATCAGGTGAGCATTGACCTCCTTGGTCTTCATGCTTGCGATCTCGGAAGCGGTCATACCGATAACGTAGTTAGAGAATGCTGCGGACTGGACATACCATTCCTTAACAGTGCCGCCTTCTACGTTGGGAGCGCCGTACTTAGCCATGTTGTAGCCTTCCTTGAGCTCGCGCTTTGTGCCTGTAAACTCAGCGGGAGTGGGGATGCCTGCTGCATCAATAGCGATCTTGGGCTGGATAGCGTCGTTCAGAGTAGCAATGACCTTGCCGCCTGCAACAACTGCGCAAGCGAAGTCGGAATACATATTGGCAGCGCCGGGTTCAACAGCGGTAGCAGCCTTGGTGGAACTGTCAACGGCAGTCTTTGCAGCAATGCCGAGTGTAAACTTCTCAGCGGTCTTGAAGGTCATGCCCTGTTCGTCGTTGCAAGCCTTGACAACAGCTGCCATAAAATCGGTGATCTGCATAGTGCAGCCTGCATTCAGCAGAGCCTCGTCAACAGCGATCTGATGAGAGTTGACCTCCTGAGTCTTGATAGCCTGAACTTCTGCAGCGGTCATACCTACTACGTACTCTTCAAAAGCCTTGGTCTGAACATACCACTCCTTAACAGTGCCGCCCTCAACATTGGGCTTGCCGTACTTAGCCATGTTGTAATCATCGCCAAGCTCCATCTTGGTCTTGAAGGTCTTGTCGGCTTCAACTGCACCGCCGGTGATGTTCATCTTATTCTGCGCAACATCGATACGGCAGGCAACGATCTTGCCGTCTTTGTCAAGGACAACGGTAGCGCCGGTAGCGTCGATCTGAGCGTTGTTTTCAGCAGAGCTAGCAGTGCTTACTACGATGCCCATGCCAAGCTTGTACTCAGCTTCAGCTTCTTTCTTCTCGCCGCAAGCTGCAAATGCAAGCATCATGCAAGCAATCAGTACGAGGGTGGTGATTCTCTTGAATTGTTTCATGTGTACATCCTCCATTAAAATAATATTTTTCTTAAATGCCTTAAGTTGGTAATTTAGTTTTCAAGGCAAAAAATACGGAAACAAGAGCCTTCTAATAATGTATATTATATATGCTTATTAAGAGAAATACATTAAGTACAACTTATTATATAGTATATGAGGCATCTTGGCAAGAGAAATATACAACAAAACGGGAATATATACATTTTTTTAAGATAATAGTAATATTATTTGCCGATTTGAATGAAATATTGTGATTTATTTCGGGAAAGGGGGGAGATAGCTCTCTGCACAAACATCCATACCTAAAAATAAAAACAGCCACCTTAGCAGGTGACTGATTTTGTAATAAAAATGTTGTTGTGCATAGGCTTGTTGAGTTAATTAGCTTTTGAGTTACTGATGAAGTGCGATGGACTGGTTATGAGTTGTAGATAACGCCACTTGTTGACGAAATAGAAATCTTTTGATATCCGAAACCGCTTCTCTTGGCATAGACCTGTACGCGATCCTTAAAATTGTGGTTGGGCGTGCATGTGTAGAATTCTCCGGGGTCGATTGTAGCAGCGTAGCATCCGTTGACATATACAAACATTGCAACGTTTCCACTGTTTCGAACAGTGAAGGAGTCCTTTTTTAAAGAACGATAATTGCAAGTAACATCCACCAATTCTTGGGATGCGTATCCGGCGGTCTTTTTGTAAGATACCCATGCGGCAGATGAATTGATTGCCAAAGATGCAAACAGAGCAACAAGCATTATCAAAGCAAGAGATGATTTGAGCAATTTTTTCATTTTTTCCTCCAAAATGATTACTAAACAACGAAAATGTAAAAAGCACAAGCCTATGCGGTAACAACAAAAGTATTATAGCAAATGGTGCACGAGAAATCAAGTGCAAAATACAATATAAAATCAAGTGTAAAAATGCAGTGTTTATTGCGCGACAAAATAAGTGTAAAATATATATAAACAAAATAAGGTCAGAAGGTGTAAAATGTTTAATGTTAAAAAGACGGAAATGGCTAACAAAACATTTCGACTGCCTGTGGAATTAATTAAAAGATTGGAATATGTTGCTCAGCAAAAAGGTGTCTCGGTTAACAATTTAGTCCAACAATGTTGCCAATATGCTTTGGACAATTTAGAAGAATCTAAATAATGGTGATTTATTTGAAGTATTTTATGGCAAAAGAACACTTGGCAAATAATCTCATCTGCCAATAGGGGATGAGGTTTCTACTTGGAATATGCGCAAACATCCATACCTAAAAACGAAAGACAGCCACCTTGTCAGGTGACTGTCTTTCGTTTTTGGTAGAGGGCTACAAAAAGATCTTTTTGCCGTTTTTGCATATGAGTTCGAACTATCGTAAAATCACGGCGGAGCCGTGTATATCATCAAGACAAAGTCTTGCATATCATCAATTCCGTAGGAATTGTATATCATCATTGCGAAAGATTATTTTATACACACCGATGGTGTGATGAGATACAAAGGCGGCAAGCCGCCTTTGATGAT
>CAZOSH010000198.1:0-2873 GCA_964582395.1 uncultured Oscillospiraceae bacterium
GGGGTTGGGGCCTGCTTCTTCCACCACCTTGACGACGAAGTTCTTTACACCTTCAACGCCGTCGGAGGGGCGGAGCATTTTGATCTGACTCATATTTTCGCTGCCGAAGCCCTTGGGAGCAACGGTGATCTTAAGCTTGTCACCGGGCACGATGTCGGTGTAGATCATTGCGGGGGTGTTATCACCGGTATTTACGCGGTTTAAGGGGTCTTTTACCACCGACTTGCGCAGATAGCCCTCGGTGTAGCCCTGACGGACACCCTCATTGACGGCATCGGTAAGATTGCCGTCGATGTGAACATCCTGACCTATCTCTAAGAATACACACGCAACGCCTGTATCCTGACAGATGGGCTGGGGAACGGAGTCTGCGATCTCGTAATTTTCGATAATGCGATCCAAGATCTCCTGTGCAGTGCCCCAAGGCTCGCTTGCGCGGCACTGTGTAATGCAATTCTTTATATCCTGAGGCAGATAGCAATTTGCCTCGATGCACAGACGGCGGATAGTTTCGGTGATCTGTGCAGACTTGATCTCTCTCATTATAAGATACCTCCTGCTTCGGGTACGTTATAAATAGTGTCGATAACAGTTCCGTCGCGCCAGATAACATTTGCAACGGCGCGGTCGCCCTTGGCGATGGGCTGGGGTTCGCCTGTGGTGCGCTCTGCGATCTCCTTAAGCTCGAAGATATCCACAACGGGAAGTCCTGCGTCCTTAAGGCGGGCAGCCAGCTCGGCATTTTTGGGATTGACGGCGATGCCTGCCTGAGTAACAAGCACGTCAATATCCTTGCCGGGTGTGGAAATGGTATTGACTCTGTCGGTGACAATGGGAAGGCGGGCGCGGAAGAGGGGAGCGATTATCATTGCAAGCTTTGCGCCTGCGGCGGTGTCGCTGTGGCCGCCCGAGCCGCCCATAATATATCCGTTTGAATTGGTATGTACGTTAACATTAAAATCGGTGTCTATTTCGGTAGCGCCCAGAATAACAACATCAAGGCTGTCCACTACCGCGCTGGGTGCGTAGGGACTTGCGTAGTGGGATGCGCTTATCTCGCGGTGACGGGGATTGTTGCGGATAGACTCTACTGCCTTAAGGTCAAAGCACTGAACATCAAGCAGAGCCTCAAAGCAACCCGCCTCAAGCATATCTACCATATAACCGGTGATTCCGCCTAAACCGAAGGAGCCCTTGATGTTCTCCTTGAGCATAATGTCCTTAAGGAACTTCGCGGCGGCAAGGGATGCGCCGCCTGCGCCGGTCTGGAAGGAAAATCCGTCTTTAAGCAACCCGCTGTTTTTGATGACCTGAGCGGCACGCTGTGCCATAACAAGTCCTACGGGGTCGCGGGTTATTTTGGTAGTACCCGAAACGATTCCGTTGATATCGCCTATCTCATCAACTACTACCACGTGGTCAACATAGGTCTCACTGATGGACCAACCCAAAAGGGGATAGGGAACAAGATTATCGGTGATAACTATAACCTTTTTTGCATTCATTGCATCGGGATATGCATAGCCCAAAGAGCCGCAGGCAGATTTGCCTATTTTACCCGAGCAGTTACCCATGCAGTCAGAGGAGGGTGCGGCAATAAATGCCACATCAATGGGGGTCTTGCCCGATTCGATGTCGCCCGGTCTGCCACCGTGGGTTCGGAATTGAACGGGATTGCGCATAACACCGCTTGATATTGCCTTGCCAATCTTTGCCGACATATAGTCGGTCTGAATGGTGGTGACAACACCGTTCTTTATATGGTCGATAATGGGTGCGTGAATGTCAAACAGTGAACTTGCGTTCACCGTCAGATCCTTGATGCCTGCATTTGCTATCTGCTCCATGACCATATTGAGGACATAGTCACCGTTACGGAGATGGTGGTGGAAGGAAACCGTCATTCCGCTTTTAAGTCCGCTCAGCGCGACCGCCTCGGCTATATTTTTGATTACTTTGCTGTCTTTCATAGCTTAACCCCTCCTTATTCCAAGCTCCTGCGCCATTGCAATGGTCTGCTCGGCGCGGGCAACGATGGGAGCATCGATCATCTTGTTGCGCAGAGAGATAACACCACGTCCCTGCTCCTTGGCGATGCGGATGGCTTCCATAACCTCATAAGCATAGTCGATCTCTTGCATTGTGGGGCTGAAAACTTCGTTGATAACGTCAACGTGGCGGGGAGAAATGGATGCCTTGCCGGTAAAGCCCAGAGCCTTGGCATATTCGGCATCAATACGGATGCCTTCGTCGTCGTTGACATCGGTAAAGGGGGTGTCATAAACATCTATGTTTGCCGCTCTTGCTGCCATAACAAGACGGGTGCGTGCATAGTTTATCTCTGCGCCGCCCTTGGTGCGCTTGCAACGCAGGTCGGCGGTCAGGTCTTCTGCGCCGAGGAAGATGGCGGCAACACGCTTGCAGGAGGTGGCGATGGCGAAGGAGTTTTCAACGCCCAATGCGGTCTCAATAAGGGGCATCAGCTTAACTGTGCCTACCTCCAAGCCGCAGCGCTGTTCAACTTCGGTTATGTACTCATCGGCAGTCTTTGCATCCTCGGCAAAGTTGGTCTTGGGCAGCATAATAAGATGGGGCTTTTGGGGGATGATTGCATCCAGATCCTTTTTCCAATAATCGGTATCAATGGAATTGATACGGACTATGGTCTCGCAGTTGCCCAGATCCATATATTTTAAAGTGTTGCGAACAAGAACGCGGGCGGAATCCTTTTCTGCGGGCGAAACGGCATCTTCAAGGTCAAAGATAAGTGCATCGCTGCCCAGGTGGCTGCCGTTTATCAGCATATTGGGGGTATTTCCGGGAAGAAACAACATAGATCTGCGCATCTTATTCACCTCTTCCTCTCATAACGG
>CAZOSH010000199.1:0-2867 GCA_964582395.1 uncultured Oscillospiraceae bacterium
CAAAAAGCATTTCAGCCTGCTGAGCTATGGTATTTACCGATGTGCCGCCTGAGAAGGTTCCCACGTTCATCGTAGTCTTTGTATTGTGCTTTTGTGGAATCGACATTTTATAAAGTTCAACAACAACTGACGCAAGCTGCTCGATTGCATTGGAATTACCAAAAGCATTAAAAGAGTGTCCGCCCTCGGTCTTGACCTCTATTTTATATCTTTTTGAGCCAACAGCCTTGACAACTACCGCATTAAGCTGACCGTCGAAAGTATAGAACTCTTTTATTCTGCCGCCGTATTTTTCAACCGCGGCGCGGCTTCCTTTAAGATTCCCCAGTCCTTCCTCACAGGAATTACACACAAAAATAATACCACTATCAGGCTTTATTCCGTTTTCAAGGACATATGCCACGGTCATCATCAATTCTGCAAGATTGATGGTATCGTCGCCAATTCCGGGACAATAAGCAATATCCTCTCGCTCGATAACCTCAAAAGGCTCTGTATCGGGAAAAACCGTATCGGTATGAGCCATAAACATAGTTACTTCTCCACCATTATCACAATATGGAAAAATAACATTCAGCGCCTCATCGATATATACCCCTTTTGCGCCCTTGCTTTCAAGCCACTCTTTGCAAAAAGCTGCTCTCTTTTCTTCATGACCCGAAGGCGCAGGTATCGCACATAAAGTATATAACAATTCTTTAAACTCAGTTTGTTTTTCTTCAGCCCACTTTAAAGCCTGTTCTATATAACTTTTCTCCATTTCAAACATCCTATGTTTACTGAATAGATTATAATATAATTTATAAGATTTGTCATCTGTTTTGTTGAATTTCAAGTACCTAAATGCTATACTTATTTTAATAAATTATGGAGTTGGTTTTAATGCTGGCAATCCAAAACGGCAAACTTATTACAATTACAAACGGAATATTTGAAAACGGAACGATTCTTATTGATAACGGCAAAATAGTAGCTGTGGGAGAGAATTTATCCATCCCTGACGATTCCGAGATTATTTATGCGTCAGGCAATTGGGTCACACCCGGATTTATCGATGCTCATTCTCATATATCGGTGGAATCTATGCCCCACGCACTGGGTGAGCTTGTCGATCTCAACGAAACGACTTCACCTACAACTCCACAAATTCGTGCAATAGATGCTTTATACCCCGAAGATGTAGCTATTCACACCGCAAGAAGATCAGGGATTACAGCCAGTCACACCCTTCCCGGTTCTGCAAACATATGCGGAGGCACTGGAATAACCTTTAAACATAAGATAGGCAAAACTATATATGATCTTGTTATACCGAACAGCGAGCAAATGAAGTTTGCACTTGGCGAAAACCCGAGAAACGCATACGACAGCAAGAATACTATGCCTAAAACGAGAATGGGAAATGCCGCTGTTTTCCGTGAGCTTCTTTTCAGCGCTAAACAGTATTCTGACTCTCTTTATAAGTATGAAAAAGATCCGACCAAAACTGAACCAAAGTTTGATTTTAAACTCAATGCACTCGTTCCCGTTGTTCGCGGCCAGATGAAAGCGCGAATTCACTGTCACAGAAGTGATGACATTGTTACCGCTATCAGGATCGCCGAAGAGTTTGATCTTGATTACGCATTAGAGCATGTCACAGAAGGTCATCTTATAAAAGAGTTTTTAGCCGAGAAAAAGCCGATTTGCACATTAGGACCCCTTTACGGCGGAGTCTCAAAAAGCGAATTGCGAAATCGCAGTGACAGAAATGCAGCAATTCTTGCACAGGAAGGTATAACAATCTGTCTTTCTCAGGATGCCGCAGTTGGAACATCCCTACTTCCTATGAATGTGGGAAGAGCTATCGCCTACGGACTTGATGAGGATATTGCTTTCAAAGCGGTTACGATCAATCCTGCAAAGCTGCTTGGGCTCGAGGTCAGAATGGGTTCTTTAGAGGCAGGAAAAGATGCCGATATCGCAATATGGAACGGTCATCCCTTCAGCAGCTTATCAAGATGTGAAACGACCATAATTGACGGCATAGTTTACAACAATATAGAATAACTCAAAAGTGCTTTTTCCAATGGAAAAGGCACTTTTTATTAAGGAAATGTTAAGAAAAATTAGCCTAATTTTCAATATAAATTGAGCTTTTTGTGTATTTTTCCCAAAAAAAGATTATGCTAATTATTCATTCATCCAAATCAGATTATAAATGCCATAATTGCTTTGACAAACATAATAAGAATCATTTATAACAATGATAGCGCTTCCAATAAAATATTTTAAGGAGAAAGACGACTATGAAAAAAGTATTCGCACTTGTTCTCGCTCTTATGATGCTTATCGCTGCATTTGCAGGATGCGCACAGAAAGAACAGAACGAAAATGCCGGTAACGGCTACGGATGGGTAAATGCGTATTTTACATCATCTCCTCCCACCCTTAACAAGCACTCTTCCGTGACAGAAAACAATGGTGAATTACTCAGTCACTTAGTAACTACTCTGTACAGAAGCTTTATTACCGAAGATGGTAAGGGCTTTGAGTATTTACCCGAGCTAGCTGAAAGCGAGCCCATCCAGATGGATGAAGAAGGATATGTGTTCCAGATCAAACTCAGAAAGAACGTTCAGTGGGACAACGGCGATCTAATGGATGCTGATACTGTTATTTATTCCTGGAAACAGCTTTTCAGCCCCGATCTTATCAATACCGCCGCGAGTGTTGTTATTAATAACTCATATTTTGATTTTGTTAACGCCAGGGAATATAATGAGGGCGAAGCTGAATGGGAAGATGTCGGCATCAAAAAGATCGATGACTACACTATTGAAATAACCTCAAATACTATTGCTACCCCGTTGATGGTTATGCAGTTT
>CAZOSH010000200.1:0-2841 GCA_964582395.1 uncultured Oscillospiraceae bacterium
AATGAGCCCGGTGCAATACCGAACTCATTCACTAACAATTTAATATTTAATTTGTCTAAACTTTGGGGTTCACTTCACACTTGCAGGGTATTTTTTATTCAACTATATCAAGCAACTGCCGAAGATCCGTTATAATATAATCTATCTTTATATCTTCGGGGACTTTATCATTTTTGAAATTATACCAACAGGTGTCGATTCCTGCATTGATTCCACCCTTTATATCCGATGTAAGTGAGTCACCGACAATGAGTATTTTATCACCCTTCTTGCATCCGATAATTTCAAAAGCCGCATCAAAGAACTCAATATCAGGCTTCGCATAACCCACAACTTCCGATATAACGACCTCATCTATGTATTCACGAATCTCAGAGCCGCCTATTCTTGATGTTGCTGTTGTTCCCACACCATTGGTAACAATAGAAAGCTTTGTGCGTTGGCTAAGCTCTGCGCAAACCTCTTTTGCGTATGGCATAAGTCCATGCTGATGGCTAAGAGAATCCTGATAGAACACATCAACTTCCTTACCGTCAACCCTTATTCCCAACTCCCCAAAAAACACTTCAAATCGCTCTGTAACGAGTTTTTCCTTGGTAATGGTACCTTCTTCAAGTCTGCGCCAATATCCGTGATTTATATCTTTATAGCTCTTATAAAGGTCATCTGTAAAAGTCACACCATACCGCTCAATCATCTCTTTAAAGCTCTTATCCTGAGATCCTGTAAAATCCAGAAGTGTATTATCAGAATCGAATAAAATATAATCGTATTTCATCTTATGCACCTTTTTTCAAATTATAAAGAAAAATTGTAACCGCCAACAGGTCAGCGCAACCACCGGGGCTTAAATTGCGTTCTATCAGCTCTTGATCAAACTTTAGAACATTATCTATAGAAAAAACATTAAATACTTCTGCCGCTCGTTTCATAACATACTTCTCCCCGTCCAAACCTCCACGGGATATAACATTTGTATCTCGGACATTTGCCATAAGGGACAGAAGTGTTTTTACAGCAGCTATCTGTAAGCCATTTTTAAAAATATAACTTTCATATACGGGAAGACCGTATTCTATTACACTTTTAAAACCGCTTTCAGCTTCGCCGCGAACGCCTTTTACTCCATATAGACAAAATACCTTAAGTCCGTGTGTGTTACCATAAACGGCATTGCCATTCAACTCTCTTGATAATTCAGCCGCATAGGAACAAATACCGTCTACATCAACACTTTGAAGACGATAAGCCGACGTACAAAGCAATCCAAGGGAATAAATGGCTCCCTTATGTGTATTGACTCCACCCGTAGCAGAAAACATCGCATTTTCAGCCGCAAGCCCTATATCCTTCAACTCATCATTTCTTGCCAAGCACATTTTTTCAAGATAGGGCTTAATAGCTTTAGCACTCAATATAAAATGCTCAAAGCACATATCACTATGAGCGCCGTTATTATTTCGGTCAACAAGACCGGGCTTGGGAGTAGTCTCAACCTCTGCTATCAATGCATTATAAGCAAGCGTTGCAATATAATCGGCTGTCATATTGTATCCTCCCATTGCTCAACAAGATCATCAATTGCATCAATTAACCTGTTGATCGAATGTCTTCTGCTTCTTGCGCAAACTGTAGCCCTTTCGTCGCAGAGAAGGCACTTGCGCTCCGATACACCTATATCCTTTCGGGATAAATGACTACCCGAAATATCAATCACATCAGCATCAATTAATCTGCCTAGAAAATGATTTTCTTCGATAAAACACATTTTTTCCTTAAGCTCAATCGCCGACATATCAACAACATAATATGCCTGACAACCGCTGATGTGATACGACTTTTCAAAAAACACTATACTATTACCAAGCGAAGTATTCACCGCATCAACAGCAACATCAAAGACAACAATGCTATTTTTTGTAAGTTTGACATCACCTGGAATATTTATCGTCAATGAAACAATAGGCTTATTATACTTTTCAAGCAATTCCTTTTGATGCACCGCTCTGTCTTCCCTGCTTTTAAGTATGGTTTCCATCGATGCAGGCAATCCGATATTCAGTTCCATAGCCTGCACCTCACATCTTACTTTTTGACAGCCTCTAGCCTGTGGATCTTCATTCCCTTGCTAGAAAAATTTTGCTCATATTCCGTCATTATATTATGTATGTTTTCGGCGTGAAGATCGTGGGTAAACCATCTAATCTCATAGCCGATTTGAGGCAATTCCTCAAGGGTAAACATAAACAGATCTTCATTATCGGTTTTAAAGAACAGTTCACCGCCGCTCTTTAAAACACAGTCATACTGCTTCAGCACTCTTCTATGGGTCAGCCTTCTTTTCCAATGCTTTTTGTTAGGCCAAGGATCGGAAAAGTTCAGGTATATCCTATCCACCTCTTCGGGTGCAAAAACCTCTCCCAATTTTATAGCATCTACAGAAATAAAACGCAAATTGCTAAGTCCTGCATCCAAAGCCTTTTCCGCTGCCATAACAATAACATTAGACTCACGCTCAACTGCAACGAACTCGCAATCAGGCAGTTCTTTTGCGCTTTCTACACAGAATCTGCCCTTGCCGCAACCTATTTCAAGGTATAAGGGAGTATCAGCAGCTCTTTCTCCTCGCCACATTCCGGGCTCCGCGCGAACAAACAGTTCACTGCACTGTAAGAGTCTTTCATCAAGATTTTTCTTTTTTCGCATTCTCATATTTATCACCTTTATCTATTATACAGTTTTAAGGCATTTCGGTCAATGAAAAAACTGTTTTTTACTATTGAAAAAAGGCGCAAAAGGTGATATTTTTATATCGTATGAATATATACGGAGATGTGCCCT
>CAZOSH010000201.1:0-2819 GCA_964582395.1 uncultured Oscillospiraceae bacterium
GTAGGTCTGCCCAACGAGCTTAAGCTGAAGTTTTTGGCTGACAACGATTTCGCAAATCTTTCGGGCGATGCTCTTGCAGATGCTATCCGCGAGCGTATCCGTCAGAAGAATACCGACCTTAAGGGCGATATGACCTCTGAGGGCACAACTCCCCGCCGTCTTACCGACCTGATCGGTTCTTTGTGCGATCTGACCAGCGGCAGCGGTGATAAGGGAACTCCCATCGTTGTTGTGCAGAACTATTTCAACAACTACGCCAACTGATCTGACCAATATAAAAAACTACGGCAACGGATGATTTCATCCGTTGCCTTTTTTATACCATATATTGGTTTTTACACATTTTTTAATACAATATTTACTCTTTTTTGACTTGACAAATGTTTACCGCTCCTTTACCATATAATATATATAAATATATTAGTTTTATTTGGAGGGATAGATATGAGAAACCGTTTCGGCGAGGTGTTTAACGCACGTCTCCGCCAGAATATACTCAGTATAATTGCCATTGTTTTGTTCCTGTTCGCTTTGGGCGTTACAATATTTGCATTGGTCAAGACCCCCGATATCAATGAGGTCAAGCAGCCCTCTGCTTCCACCGATGACCCTGACACCCCCGCTGATCCCGACAAGCCCACTCCCCCTGCAAGCGGAAGCATTTCCACCTTCCACGAGATTACCGATGAAACCAGCATCACCGATGCCGAAGGCGGAATGACCATTGAGGTAGTTGTCGATGCTCTGCTTCGTCAGTTCATCATGGTGGCATCCGACCTTGACAGCACATCCTATAAGGTCACCAGCATTCAGGAGGTCCGTCCCGTTATCTTCGATCAGAACTCGGTCAACCCCGGAATCTATACAGCAACCCTTAACGCAAACACCTGGTTTGTCAATGCTACCTCCAAAGTAGTCTTCGAAGGCAAACTGACCACCGATGCCAACGGTGAATCCTCCTTAGGTGGAAGATACATCGTCAAAAAGGGCAACACCTACACTCTTTACGCACAGTCGGTCTATGAGGCTCTGCCTCCCGAGGAGATCCCCTCCTTTGTATGGGGCGAATACGATGCCTCTACTCCCATCACCACCGCTGAGATGACCTTGAGCAACGGAGTTAAGTTAGCTATGACCTTTGAGCAGGTCGAGGCCAAAATAGGCGTTTTTGACTCGGTGGACACCAGTGTTGCCCGTACCCGTACCGCGATCAAGAACGGCTACACCTTCACCTTCAGCCTTGTTGATTCCACAAGCACCTCTGCTACCGATTGGGGTCTCCCCCACGACGGCAAATATTATCTCACTCAGGTAATCGCCGATGAGACCTGCACCGATGAATTCCCCCGCGGAATCAAGGTGGGTGACACTATTGAAAACGTATTTACCAAGTTCCCCACCGCAAACACCAAGCTGCAGAAGTGGGCAGAACAGCGCCTTTACGGTGCAAGCAAGTATGCAGAAGGCAAGACCTATTGCTGGCTTGAGTACCGCACAAAGTTAGGTTCTTACCGTATCGTTGCACAGGACACCGACCGCGATTATATCGCGATTGTCTTTGACAAGACCAACAATGTCAAGTCTTTTGAGTGGACCTACAGACAGTAAAACAGACTGAATAAAGTAAGGACAGAGAATATCATTTCTCTGTCCTTTGTTTTTACTTTAATATTTTTCCTAAATCAGATACGGATACTCCAAACAAATCGCTTATAATTCTGAGGAACAGAAGGATAAGTACTATATAGATCACGACCCGTATCCGTTTTGCGCCGCCCTTGATGGCGATGCGTGAGCCCACCCAATTTCCCACTATTGCGGCAAATATGGCAGGTATACCCACCGAAAAGACTATCTGTCCGCCAAACAGTACGACGATGACCGATGCAACATTTGATGCAAGATTTGCCACCTTTGCGCAGCCGCCCGCTTTAAGCATATCCATACCGAATATGCCGCAAAACAGCAATATCAAAAACGTGCCCGTTCCCGGCCCTATAAGCCCGTCATAAAAGCCGATGGCTATTCCGATCCCCAAAGAGATCAAAGCGGTTTTAAGATGTGAAATGTCCTTCATCTCGCTTCCGTCCTTGCCCAACCCTTTGCTTAAAGCCAAAAACACGGCAACACAAGGAAGGGCAATAAGAACGATGATCTTCAGTACATTTTCATTAAGTACCGCGGCAAGGGATGTTCCACCGCCTGCACCTATAAGGCAGCCTATTGCCGAAAATACAGCAACCCGCCACAGCAGATTTCCCGTTTTTGCATATTTATATGCAGACACAGCAGTGCCGAAAACCGCGGAAAACTTATTGGTCCCCAACGCATAGATAGGCGAAAAACCTGCAAGGTAATAGGCGGGAAGCGAAATAAGTCCGCCGCCACCTGCAATGGCATCCACCAGACCTCCCAGAAAGACCAGAGGGATGACTATTAAATATGTCCATACCGTTATATCCATTGTATAACTCCCCGATTATATAGCCTTTTATTACAAAAAGCATCTCAAGGGAGACACTCCGTAAGGAAGTTGTCTCCTTTTATTTTCATCTTATTTTGTATTTATATTTCAAATTTGAAACAAAATATAGTGTTTATTATAAAAAACGCTTGACTTTTTCGGTAAGATGGATTATACTTTTGGTAAGTCAGAGTAGGGGTTACTCTGCAAATAAGGAGGAAATACTATGAGTAAAGCATTTGGACAGAGGTTATTAAACCTATTACAAAAGCAAGGAATAACACAAAAGGAGCTTGCTGATAGAATTAACACTACCGAAGCAACACTCTCTCGTTATGTTTCCGGTGACAGAGAG
>CAZOSH010000202.1:0-2801 GCA_964582395.1 uncultured Oscillospiraceae bacterium
CTTTTTGTAAGCTCATCAAGCTTTGTATTAGCCCATCGATCAAGCTCTTCCATATCCTCTGCAGCAACCAAATTATCATGATCAAATCCGTCAAGGTTACCGAGAATATAACGGCAAGTGTTTCGGATCTTAAGGTAAAGCTGAGTCAACTGCTTAAAGATAACATCGGAAACTCTTACGTCAACATGGTAGTCGCTGCATGCCGCCCACAGTCTAAGCAGATCTGCACCATATTTGTCGATTATCTCCTCGGGAGCAATGGAATTGCCCAAGGACTTATGCATTGCCTTACCTTCACCATCAACAACCCAACCATGAGTGAGGACTGTCTTGTAAGGAGCACCGCTGTCCATAGCACCTACTGCAGCAAGCAGAGAGCTCTGGAACCAACCTCTGTACTGATCTGCACCCTCAAGGTAAACATCAGCGGGCCACTCGTCAGCATTATTACGCTTAAGGCTTGCAATATTTGTGGAGCCCGAATCGAACCAACAATCAAGAGTGTCGGTTTCCTTTTCGAAATGCTTTCCGCCGCAGTGAGGACATACAAAGCCCTCAGGCAGAAGCTTGCTCTCATCATAAAGATACCAAGCATTGGAGCCTTCCTTGCCGAACAACTCAGAAATATGAGCAATTGTTTCGTCGTTGCAAATAGGCTTGCCGCATTCCTTACAGTAAATTACAGGAATAGGCAGACCCCAACGGCGCTGACGGGAAATACACCAATCCGCTCTCTCACGAATCATACTGGTAATTCTGTCTTCTCCCCATGCAGGCAGCCACTGAACGCTCTTGCAAGCTTCAACAGCCTGCTCCTTAAAGGCTTCAACAGAACAGAACCACTGAGGTGTTGCGCGGAAAATAATGGGATTCTTACATCTCCAACAATGAGGATAACTATGTACTATCTCCTTGCTCGCAAAGAGCGCACCTGTTTCCTTCATATGATTGAGAATTGCTTCATTGGATTCATCAAACTTCAGGCCTGCAAACATTCCTGCATCTTTAGTCTGATAACCCTTGTCATCAACAGGAACAAGTAAAGGCAGGTTGTATCTTCTACCTGTAATGTTATCCTCTGCACCGAAGCCAGGGGCGGTGTGAACGCAACCTGTACCATCTTCCATAGTGACATAGTCAGCAACTACAAGAAGGCTGTCTCTGTCAAGGAAAGGATGTTGAGCGGTCATATACTCAAAGAAGTTACCATCAAAACGCTCAACTATCTCATAATTATCAATTCCGCCGACCTTCATAGTGCTTTCAGCAAGAGCCTCAGCAACAATATACATCTCACCATTTTCAGCCTTGATCAAAACATAGCTTTCAACAGGATTCAATGCAATAGCCAAGTTTCCGGGCAAAGTCCAGGTTGTGGTGGTCCAAATGATGAAATACATCTTTGAAGTGTCGCCGTACTTGCCCATTTTGCCCTGATCGTCTTTAAGTGCAAACTTTACATAGATAGAGGCACAAGGTTCATCTTTATACTCAATCTCCGCTTCTGCAAGAGCGGTTTCATCGTGAGTACACCAATAAACGGGTTTCAGTCCCTTATAGATATAGCCTTTCTTATACATCGCGCCAAAGACTTTAACTTCTTCTGCTTCAAAAAGAGGATCCATTGTGAGATAAGGATGCTCCCAATCAGCAATAACACCAAGGCGCTTGAACTGACCCATCTGAATGTTAACAAAGTTCTGAGCAAACTCATGACAAGCATCTCTAAACTCTGGCACAGACATATTTTTATGGTCAAGCTTATTCTTCTTGATAATAGCACTTTCAATAGGCATACCATGGTTATCCCAACCGGGCACATAAGGTGTAAGATATCCATTCATAGCCTTATCACGGTTTATGAAATCCTTAAGCACCTTATTAAGCGCTGTACCCATATGGATATTTCCGTTGGAAAACGGAGGTCCGTCGTGAAGAACAAACTTGGGCTTATCGGCATTCTTCTCCATCAAAATTCGATATACTTCTTTTTCTTGCCATGCCTTTAAAAACTCAGGCTCGCGTTGTGGCAGAGCTGCACGCATCGGGAATTCGGTTTTAGGCAGGTTAAGAGTTGTGTTATAATCCTGAGGCATTTTCTTTATCTCCTAATTAATCATTATTTTTATAATTCTTTCCAAACTTTAAATCGGCAAAGTTAAACTTAAAACGCGGAGCACCGGGCTCATCTTCGACTCCTTCATCTTCATCATCGGTTTCCTCATCATCCTCTTCAAGGCCTTCCTCGTCATCCTCGCGATCATCAGAGGCTTCCTCCTCTGCAATTTCTCGGATAAGATTGATATCAAAGATCTTATCAGGATCTTCATCCTTAGCGACGATGCTTTCTCCGTCGACTTGAATCTCCAGAGTCGGCTCTTCGACTACAGGCTGCGCAGGTAAAGCATCATCCATTTCATAAACCGATTCGGGAATATCAATTTCAAAAGATTGAACCTTTTTCAAATATGCAGAATCAACCAATGCCTTTTCAATAAGCTCATCAATGCTCTTGTCCTCTGTAAGAGAAATATCAGCTGCAGCTTTATCCATAAGTGCGCGTACTGTCTGGGCATATCTTGAACAAACATCACGCAATTCACGTAGCTTAACAGCAGTTGCATATGTCTCACGTTCAATATTATCGGCTTTCCTTTTTGCCTCAGCATCAGCTTCTGCAATAATAACTTTTGCTTCAGCATTTGCTTTATCAATAATATCCTTCGCTGTATTTTGCGCCGTGTAAAGAGCTTTACGCATCTCCTCATCAACAGCACGATACTCCTCTATTTTATCAACAA
>CAZOSH010000203.1:0-2794 GCA_964582395.1 uncultured Oscillospiraceae bacterium
GTGAACATAGCGTTAGGCAGCGCCTCTATAACGGTACCTTCGACCTCGATCATATCTTCTTTTGGCAAATCAATTTACCTCCTCAGCAAGCTGTGCAGTCAAAATGATCGGTTCGCCCTCTGTAATGACGATGGTGTTTTCAAAATGTGACGACAAACTTCCGTCTGCTGTCTTGACTGTCCATCCGTCGGATAGGCGTTTTACATCATATCCGCCTTGGTTGACCATAGGCTCTATAGCCAGAGTCATACCGGCGGCAAGCCTCGCCCCGTGTCCCCTTTCCCAATAATTGGGAACTTCAGGCTCTTCGTGGAGATTTCGTCCGATGCCGTGGCCTACATATTCGCGCACAACGCCAAAGCCGTGGCTTTCGTTATACTCCTGTATGGCGCGGGCAATATCGGAAATACGATATCCCGGGCGGGCAAACTTGATACCTTCATAGAAGCTCTGCCTCGTTACCTCGATCAATTCTTTGGCAACGGGTGTAATGACTCCTGCCGCGAAGGTGGCGGCGCAGTCACCGTGGTAACCGTTATAATAGGCACCCACGTCGATCTTGACGATGTCTCCCTCTTGTATCTTTCTTCTTTTGGAAGGAATACCATGGATAACTTCGTCGTTGACAGAGCAACATATCGAACCGGGAAAGCCGTTGTAATGAAGAAACGACGGTCTTGCTCCGTACCCCTCAATGACCTTGCGTGCAATCGCATCAAGCTCATAGGTAGTAATACCCGGTTCTACTGCGGCACCGCAGGCACGCCTTGCCTCGTCGGCAATGGCACCTGCTTCCCGCATAAGCTTAATCTCTTTGGGAGATTTCAGTGTAATCATAATATCGCCTCCACCGCAGACAAGGTGTCTTCACTGACCTTATCCGGAGCTTGGGTTCCGTCGACAGTAACCACTCTGCCTGATGCGCGGTAGTAGTTGATAATAGGCTCGGTCTGCTCGTGGTAGACATCAAGTCTGTGTCTTACTACTGCCGGTTCATCGTCGTTTCGTGTGTACAGCTTACCGCCGCACTTGTCGCATATGCCCTCTATCTTTGTGGGCAGAACCTTGAGGTGATATGTTGACTGACAGTCGGGACAGGTTCTGCGCAGACTCATACGCTCAACTATTGCATCGTCAGGTACATCAAAAACCAGTGCCTTGTGGATCTTTGTGAGCTCATCCAACTTTTCTGCCTGTTTGACTGTTCTGGGAAATCCGTCAAATATGACACCCTTGGCGCATTCGGAGGATCTAAGCTTTTCATCTACGAGCTGAATAACCAGCTCGTCGGGCACAAGGGAGCCGCTGTCAAGCAGTCCCTTGACCCTCTCGCCTAACTCCGTACCCGCCTTTACGGCTTCACGGAGAAGATTTCCCGTTGAGAGAATATACATTCCTGTTTTTTGCTTTATGACAGCCGCCTGAGTGCCTTTTCCCGCACCCGGAGCTCCCAGCAATACAACATTCATAATATTACCCCTGATTTATTCCAGGAATCCCTTATAGTGACGCAGAAGCATCTCGTTCTCAATAGCCTTGACGGTTTCGAGAGCAACACCGACCATAATCATGACCGAAGTTCCACCGATAGCCAAGCCGCCCAGACCGGGCAGGTTACTCATAATGAGGGGCAGACCTGCGATAACCGCAAGGAATATAGCACCCATCATGGTGACCTTATTAAGAACCTTACTGATGAAGTCGGAGGTGGGACGACCGGGACGGAAGCCGGGGATAAATCCGCCGTTCTTACGCAAGTTGTTTGCTACCTCGACGGGATTGAACTGGATTGCTGAATAGAAATATGCAAATGCGAATATCAGCAGTACATAGACTATGATATAGGCGGGAGAACTCTGTGCAAACCACTTGTTTGCAAAATTGTACCAGAAGGAGCCTTCTGCAGGTTGTGCAAACGCAACGATGGTAGCAGGCACACTTGTAATTGTGGAGGCAAAGATGACAGGCATAACGCCGGACATATTGACCTTCATAGGCAGGTGTGTGCTCTGACCGCCGTACTGCTTGCGACCAACAACGCGCTTTGCATACTGAATGGGAATGCGACGCTCTGCGTTGGTGATATAAATAATGAATGCGATGATGGCTATAGAGATGATGAGGATGACCAGTGTCTTCCACCACCAGCTTGCTGCATCTGTAGTGAAACCATTGATGATGGTCTGTACGATAGCAGGACCACGGCTTACGATGCCGATGAACAGGATGATGGATGTACCGTTACCGATACCCTTCTGAGTCATTCTCTCAGCCAGCCACATAACAAACATAGAACCGGCGGTGAAGGTTGCGATGATCACGATTGCGCCCCAAATTGTGGTACCCTGCTCTTTAAGAACTCCGGAGAATGAGGAGGACTTAAGCATAAGATAATAGCTGAATGCCATTACTACTGCAAGAACAAGGGTCAGGCAGCGGGTGATGAAAGCGATCTTTCTCTTACCCTCTTCGCCGCCTTCCTTAGCCAGTCTTTCAAGTGCGGGGATAGCAACCTGAAGGAGCTGGATAATAATGGAGCTGTTAATATAAGGATAAATGCTTAATGCTAAAATCGAAGCCTGTTCCAGACCGCCGCCGGCGAGCACGTTGAAGTACTCAAGCAGATTTCCCGCACTGGAGAAAGACTGTGCCAGCATTGCGGTGTCAACATAGGGAACATGGATTGCGTGAGCAAAGCGGAAAACAATGATTGCAAAGATGACATAGATCAGTTTCTTGCGCAGGTCGGGTATCTTCCATGCGTTTCTGACTGTTTCTATCATCAGATCACCTC
>CAZOSH010000204.1:0-2772 GCA_964582395.1 uncultured Oscillospiraceae bacterium
AACAAGGGTCCGTTTTTCCTTACAACCGCTATAGCATACGCTTCGGGTAAGCCTCATATAGGCAATACCTACGAGATCGTACTTGCCGATGCTATCTGCCGTTTTAAAAAGCTTTGCGGCTATGATGTCTATTTTCAGACAGGCACCGACGAGCACGGACAGAAGATCCAAGATAAGGCAAAGGATGCAGGTGTGGAGCCTCAGCAGTTTGTCGACGCTTCTTCTGCGGAGATCAAGCGTATCTGGGATATAATGAATACTTCTTATGATGATTTTGTACGCACCACCAACCCCCAGCATAAAAAGCAGGTGCAAAAGATATTTAAAAAGCTCTACGATCAGGGCGACATTTATAAGGGCTATTATGAGGGTATGTACTGCACTCCCTGCGAGACCTTCTGGACCGAGAGTCAGCTCGTTGACGGCAAGTGTCCCGACTGCGGCAGAGAGGTCAAGCCCGCAAGGGAAGAGGCATATTTCTTCAAGCTCTCCAAGTATGCGCCTTTGCTTGAAAAGTATATCGAGGATCATCCCGAGTTCATTCAGCCCGAGTCAAGAAAGAATGAGATGCTGAATAACTTTATCCGTCCCGGTCTGCAGGATCTGTGCGTTTCCCGCTCTTCCTTTACTTGGGGAATCCCCGTTGAGTTTGCTCCCGGTCACGTCATCTATGTATGGATCGACGCACTGAGCAACTATATCACATTCCCCGGCTTCGATGTTGACGGAAACCACGGTGAAAACTTCAAGAAGTATTGGCCTGCCGATGTTCATCTTATCGGTAAGGATATTCTCCGTTTCCATACCATCTATTGGCCCATTATGCTGATGGCTTTGGGCGTAGAACTGCCCAAGCAGGTATTCGGCCATCCCTGGCTGATGGTTGGCGAAAATAAGATGAGCAAGAGCCGCGGCAATGTTATCTATGCCGATCACCTTGTTGACCTGTTCGGTGTTGACGCGGTCAGATATTATCTGCTCCACGAAATGCCCTTCGCCAATGACGGCACTCTGACCTATGAACTGCTTTGCGAGCGCATCAACGGCGACCTTGCAAACATTCTGGGAAACCTTGTCAATCGTACCATCGCAATGTGCCACAAGTATTCAGGCGGCGTGCTTTCCGACCATAAGGCAAGCGGCGAGTTTGACGATGAGCTTATCAAGCTTGCTCTGGAGACCCCTGCAAAGATGGAAGCCAAGATGGATGAACTTCGGGTTGCAGATTGCATCGACGAGGTATTCACTCTGCTCCGCCGCGCCAATAAGTATATCGACGAAACTATGCCTTGGGCGCTTGCAAAGGATGAAGCAAATCACGAGCGTCTTGACACAGTTCTTTATAATCTGCTTGAGACTATCCGTTTTGCGGCAACTCTGCTCAAGCCCTTCCTGCCTGAAACAGGTGACAGAATATTTAAGCAGCTTAATATCGAGCCTTCCGATTGGGATAGCCTTGCTTCCTTCGGCGGTCTGCAGGCAGGCCACAAGATAGGTGAGGGCGAGATACTCTTCAGCAGAATCGATATTGCCAAGAAGCTGGAAGAGATCGCAGAATATCACGCAAAGCTTGAAGAACCCAAAAAGCCTCAGCTTCCCGAGTTTGAAAAGCTTCCCGAGATCGTGTATGACGATTTTGCAAAGATAGAGCTGACCGTGGGCAAGGTGCTTGTCTGCGAAAAGGTACCCAAGAGCTCCAAGCTGCTCCGCTTTGAGCTTGATATGGGCGACCATAAGCGTCAGGTGCTGTCGGGCATAGCACAGTGGCATAACCCCGATGATCTTGTAGGACATAATGTTGTTGTGGTCACCAACCTTGCACCCCGCAAGATGATGGGACTTGAATCCAATGGTATGATACTTTCTTCCACCTGCGGTGAAAACGATGTCCGCATCCTGTTTGCCGATAACGCAATTCCCGGAGCAAGACTGTCATGACCATTTTTGATACCCACGCTCATTATGATGATCCCAGATTTAAGGACGACCTTGATGAGCTTTTGACCGAACTGCCAAAAAAGGATGTCTGCAATGTGATAAATATCGGCTGCGATGTAGAAACTTCAAAGCTGTGCCTTGATATTGCGGAAAAATACAACTATTGCTACGCGGCGGTAGGCGTGCATCCTCAGGACAGCGGCAAGGCAAGCCCCGATGATATTGACCGCCTGCGTGAGCTTGCAAAGCATCCCAAGGCGGTCGCTATCGGCGAGATAGGACTTGACTATTATTACGACTTTGCGCCCCACGAGGTGCAGATCGAGTGGTTTAAAAAGCAGCTTGATCTGGCAAAGGAGCTGGATATGCCCGTGATCATCCACGAGCGCAGCGCTGTTGCCGATTGCCTTGATGTTATCCGCAATGTCGAGGGCGTGCGAGGTGTTTTCCATTGCTACAGCGGCAGTTGGGAAACCGCCAAGGAGCTGCTGAAAAGAGGCTATTATCTGTCCTTTACGGGCGTTCTGACCTTCAAAAATGCCCGCAGAGCCATAGAAGTGGTGCAGAATATGC
This sequence comes from uncultured Oscillospiraceae bacterium, assembly GCA_964582395.1. Lineage (GTDB taxonomy): Bacteria > Bacillota > Clostridia > Oscillospirales > Butyricicoccaceae > RGIG3513. Next base: position 2,512 of record CAZOSH010000204.1, read on the forward strand.
CCCTCGACAGACTTATGGTTGAGACCGACGCGCCCTATATGGCACCCGAGCCTCACCGCGGCAAGCGCTGTGATTCAAGTATGATAAAGTACGTGCTTGAAAAAATAGCTGAGCTTCGCGGCATTACCCCCGAAGAGGCGGGCGAAATAACCGCCGCCAACGCAAGACGGTTTTTCGGAATAAAGTAAATATACGGGGAGGCAACCCCTCCCCGCAGTATAATATTTTATTGACAAACCCCCTTGTAAAATGGTATTCTAT
>CAZOSH010000205.1:0-2747 GCA_964582395.1 uncultured Oscillospiraceae bacterium
TTCCCCATTGCAGTATAGCACAACCGCTTTTCAAAACGGTAACATCCGTTTTCCCTGCCGAAACCTCTGTATTATCGTCTTTTTTTGACATTGATCGATCTCTTTTACTTAACAAAAAATATCACATATTGAGATAATTGTCAATATCTCAATATGTGATTTCATATAATATAGAGGAAGGGAGTGAGGGCTGTGAGATTGAGAGATCTGCGCGAAGATTCCGATGTAACACAAAAATCATTGGCTGAATATCTCCATATCAGGCAGAACACTTATTCCCAATATGAAAGCGGCGCAAGGCAGATCCCCATAAATGCCCTGATCGAGTTAGCGCACTTCTACGATACTTCTGTAGATTATATTTTGGAGTTAACAGACGAAAAACACCCCTACCCACCCAAGAAAAAATAACAAAAAGGCTGTCATATGCGTAGTGCCATTAAGGATACGCACTAAATGACAGCCTTTTTTCTATTTTGAGAAGAATATATGCGATGCGATATTACACCATTGTGACCTTTAGGTCACAATCCTTAATCAATCCGTCCACGGGACGCAGTGGGCTGCATCCCCTACAAAGTCTGTCCGCTTGCCGACATCGTCTTGGCTCTCCCCTTGGGAGAGCTCCTGCGTAGCAGGTGAGAGGGCGTTTTGCTATCAGCAAAACACATCATTTGTCCGTCAGGACAACATCATTGCAAAGCACATCATTTTTCACAAAGTGAAAACATCGTTATGCCGCAGGCATACATACCTGTCCCCTACACTATTGTGATATATTTGTCACAATGGCATAATCAACCTGTCGCATAGTCTCGGCTCCCCTGCCAAGGGGAGCTGTCAAAATCAAAGATTTTGACTGAGGGGTTGCGTTTTGGCTCATCTGTAGGGCGCGGGCTTGCTCGCGCCGCGTTCGCCAATGTTAGATCTTGGACTTGCCATCTTGCTTATCCTCGTGGCGCAGTGAGCCTACTCAATCCGTCGTGAAGCGACACCATAACTTGCGCCATCGGTGCAAACTTCATTGCAACGCAACTTCATTTGCCGTAGGCAAACTTCACATTTGCGAAGCAAATACTTCATTTTAAAAAAAGGGATTGTTGCAAAGGCACCCTTCTGCAACAATCCCTTAAATATTAACTTATGTCAGATAAGCTCAATGATTGCCATTTCGGCAGCGTCACCGCGACGGGGTCCGATGCGGGTGATGCGTACATAACCGCCGTTGCGGTTTGCGTACTTGGGAGCTATCTCATCAAAGGTCTTCTTAACGACAGACTCCTTGGTGATGAAGGACATAGCCTTACGCTTAGCAGTCAGGTCACCCTTTTTGCCAAGAGTAATCATCTTTTCAGCCAAAGGACGAACTTCCTTGGCTCTTGTAACGGTAGTTTCTATCTTACCGTTTTCCAGCAGATATGTGACCATTGCGCGGAGCATAGCCATACGATGGTCGGTAGGTCTGCCGAGCTTACGGGTTCCGGGCATTGTATTGTACCTCCTTAACGGTTTACAGGTATCTCCCCGCGGCGTCGTGCTGACGCCGACGGGTGCCTGTTACGATAATTGTTAGTTTTCGCTCTTTGCCAGAGTAAGTCCCATTTCTGCCAGCTTGTTGATGACTTCCTCAAGGGACTTAGCGCCGAGGTTACGCACCTTTTTCATGTCTTCCTCAGTGGTCTTGACAAGGTCACCCACTGTGTTGATGCCGGCACGCTTGAGGCAGTTGAAGGAACGGACAGACAGGTCAAGCTCTTCGATGGTCATATCGAGCATCTTGTCGGGCTCGGACTGCTTGGTTTCAACAACTGTTGTTCTGGTGCTGATGTCCTCGGACAGCTCAATGAACAACTGCAGGTGATCGGTGAGGATCTTTGCAGACAGAGACACAGCATCTTCAGCGCTGATGGTCTTGTTTGTGTAGACCTCGATGGTCAGCTTGTCGTAGTCGGTCATATTGCCGACACGGGTGTTGTCCACTGTGTAATTAACCTTAGAAACAGGGCTGTAGAAAGAGTCAATGGGAATAGTTCCCAAGGGCTGAGTCGCAGACTTGTTCTTATCGGCGGAAACATAGCCTCTGCCGTGGTTAAAGGTGATCTCCATGGAAAGCTTTGCGTCTTCCATAAGAGTTGCGATGTGAAGGTCGGGGTTTACTATCTCGATCTCGCTGTCGCACTGAATGTCGCCAGCAGTGACCTCACCGGGTCCTACTGCGTCGATGACTACGGTCTTTTCTTCCTGGCTGTGCAGCTTGGCAATGATGCCCTTAACGTTGAGAACGATCTCGGTCATATCCTCGGTAACACCGGGAATGGTGGAGAACTCGTGCTGAACGCCTGCTACCTTGATGGAAGTAGCTGCTGTGCCGGGGAGAGAAGAGAGAAGAATGCGGCGCAAGGAGTTGCCGAGGGTAGTGCCGTATCCACGCTCAAGAGGTTCTACAACAAACTTGGCGTAAGAACCGTCTTCAAGGGCTTCTGCACATTCAATACGCGGTCTTTCAATTGCTATCATCATTACCCTCCTAAATAATTTTCTGCTTAAGTTTTAAGCGCTCAAGAGTTGATTACTTGGAGTACAACTCGACGATGAGATGCTCGGCAACCTGCAGATCGATGTCACTGCGCTCGGGGATAGAAACAACGGTGGCCTGTGCCTTTGCACGGTCAACGCTGAGCCAGTTGAGAGCGGGACGGGAAGCGTTAGCCTCCAGAACACCCTTGATCTTATCGGAATCCATGCTG
>CAZOSH010000206.1:0-2701 GCA_964582395.1 uncultured Oscillospiraceae bacterium
CCCGTTTGTTTTTTGCGGCGTGAGCAAGCCCGCGCTCTACAAAGCAACCCAACGGGCAATTCCATCATATTGAAAAATACGCAACAAATACTTAACAATTAAGCCGCTTTATTGCAAAAATGTGGGACATTTTGCATAAAGCGGCTATTTTATTTTTGTGCAGATGGGAGAAAAAGGTGAGGAAAAGCGCTTTCACTTGCAAACACTTTTGCAAAAGGATAAAATAAAAACATCGGTAAGACTATTGCTTTATTAAGGAGGCAAAAATATGAGAAAAACAACATTCGCAATTATTGTGGCTTTAGTGCTTTGCGTGGTTTTGAGCGGCTGTGCAGGCAAAAAGTCCGAAGAAAAAGACCTTACCCGCGGCGGTGTTATGGGCGATGTGTACCTTACTGTTACATCTGCCGATACCGAGGTCAGCGGCGTCAAGGTGCAGGCTCTGCAAAGTGATGTTACCCTCACTCAGAGCAAGTATGCCGATGTCTATGAAGTGGTCGGCAAGCTTAACTATCAGCACGGCTTCACTGAGTTTTCTCAGGACGAGGTGCTGAGAAACGGCTTTTATCTCGCCTTTGATGTATGTGCAGGCGGACTTGACACATCAAAAGCTGCCATCACCGTCAAATCCGGTGGCACAGGTGCAGCACGAACCTTCAGCGGTGCTGATTTCAAGGACGGAAAGCTTACCATTACCGAGCGCCTGATCAGCGAAAACGGCGAGACCTACGAAAACATCCGTGTCACCTTTGACCTTGACGGAGCGGGAGATAAGTATTTTGCCGAGACCTACACCCTCGATATGTCGGGTATTGATGCTACTTTTAGGGCATTTATGTTTGGTGAGTGGCCTATGTGCGCCAATTATCAATATATCACCTTTGAGGATTTTGTGGAAAAGGGACAAAAGCTGGTTGTGCAGCTTGATGTTGTAGGACTCAAAACTGTATCTACTTCCGCAGTTGTTGACCTTTACGAGCTTTTCCAAAACCCCACCAAGGAAAACGATTTTGAATATTCCACCTATGCTGTTGCAAAAACTACCAAGCCTCTGCTTGACTCAAATGCTTATGATATGATCTTTTTGCAGTCGGGCAGATACTATATTTTAATAAACAAAGAGCAGCACGATGGCAATATTGCCGCGGCGGTCAAGCTTTGCAAGTTTGCCTCCGAGCAGAATCCTAATGTTATTGCCACGGTTTTTGCCCCCTACGGAATACAGTATAGGACCTCCGCGCTTTTCACAGACACAGCCTATATGGGCAAGGCGACCAACCACGCGGAGCATATTGCCCTTGTAAATAAAGAAGCCGACCAAATGGTTAAGGCGATGAACGACAGCGGCTATCTTAAGAATGCTGCAAATGTGGTCTATATAGGAAATGCCTTTGAAAACTATTCCACCGATGCCGCAACCGTACAAACCGATCTTTTCGGTGTCAACGATGGAATCACAGGCGTAGCCACCAACCGCAACAAGGCATCTGTAGCAGGCGCATATCTTATGGCGGCGACCCTCTATGCCGATATCTTTAACGCATCTCCCATAGGCGTTGGCGTATTCGGCAACACTATGTATGATCTTGACACAAGCCTTAAGGGCGGGGATGTATACCTGCTTGCCCTGCTTGATAAATACAGTCTCACCCCCGACGCACTTGCTCTCAAGCTGCAAAAGGTGGCACATAGCACTGTATTTGGCAAGGATGGGGCTGACTATACCACCGCAACAGTTACATTTGAGTCCAACGGCGGAAGCGCTGTTTCTGCAGTTACCGCAAAGGTCGGTGAAAAGCTCAGCGCTCCCGAAGCACCCACCCGCGATGGTTACACCTTTATGGGCTGGTATCGTGACAGTAAGCTGCTTCAGCCTGCGGAGTTTATCTATGAAACAGTGCCCTATGGCGGTACTACCTTCTATGCCGCTTGGGAAAAGGCGGGCGACACCGCCTATATCGTCGAGCATTATGTTGAGGGTACCGACGGAAAGTACACCCTCTACAAGACCGATCTTGACCGCGTAGCTAAGGCAGATTCTCTTATCAGCGGAACACTGTTCGGTGTACCCGGATATGTATATAACCCCAAACACCCCGACGGCAGAGCATCCGCTGTGGTCTCCGCTGACGGAAAAGCCAAGATCAAGCTTTATTATGACCGCGCAGAGTATATAGTCAGCTATGAATACGCTCAGGAATACACCAATGTTCCGCCCACTCCCGATGAGTTTGTTGTCAAGTTTGGCGACACAGTCAATGTTGCCGCCGCGCCCACTATGAACGGCTATACCTTCATCGGTTGGACCTCCCGTGATACACTTGTCAAGGACGGCAAGTTCACTGCTCCCGCGAAGGATGTTGTGCTCAGCGGATATCTGGTCAAGAGCGAAAGCCTTCCCGAGATAAAGCTCTCCACAGCACAGACCATCTACGGCAAGGATGTTTCCCAGCTTCACGACGGAATAACCGTCAAGGATAATATTGTTTCCGGAACACTTAAATACACCCCCGACTTTACCGGTTATACCCAAGAGATCGGTGACGATTCTATGATCCTTGCAGAGTATGCAGACAGCAAGTATGCCTACGGAAATTATCTTGTTCTCAATATCACATTCCCCGCAGATGCAGGTAATACTGCAACCATTGAATTTACCGAAGGCACCGACAACCGAATCTTTGAAGCCTCCGATAAAAAG
>CAZOSH010000207.1:0-2694 GCA_964582395.1 uncultured Oscillospiraceae bacterium
CTATCTCGAGATCGATCTCGGGATAATAAAGAAAAGTATTTTCACAGTAAAACAACATATCGGCAGCAAAGTCGGCATTATCCCCGTTGTAAAAGGTAACGCATACGGAATGGGACTTGTTGAGATGTCACGCTTTTTGCTAAAGTATTGTCCCGATATGCTTGCTTGCGGGCAGGTCGTTGAAGCTGCCGAGCTTCGTGCCGCAGGAATAGATAGCGAAATACTTATAATGAGCGGCATTCCCTCCCATGCGCTTGATGCCGCAGTCGATCTTGATTTACAGATTCCCGTTTACAATACAGCAACCGCAATTAAGGTGTCTGAAATAGCCAAATCAAAAAACAAACAAGCCAAGCTACATATAAAAGTCGATACAGGGCTCAACAGAATCGGTGTAAAACCCGGTACTCCGCTTAGTAATTTGCTCACTTGTATCAAAAAGCTTGATAATGTTATTGTTGACGGGGCATATACTCACTTTTCCAATGCCACTGTTGTGAATGACGATTTTACTATCGTTCAGCTTGAAGCATTCAAAGAAGCACTTGAGCAGTTTAAAAAAGCAAATATTACTCCAAAGTTTATACACTGCAGAAATACAGGTGCCGTATCTTGGCTTCAAGAGGATATTTCAACCCATGTCAGGATCGGTACTCTACTTTTTGGTTTTCCCGGAATGGACGACGGAAGCAATCTTCTTGGTTTAGATAATGAGCCCGAATCATGGCGCGCATTTATAACAAATATAAACGAGCTTGCTGCCGGAGAATCATGTGGCTACGGACACGCCTTCAAAGCAGATAAACCTACCCGAGTTGCAACAATTGATGTAGGTTATGGTGATGGTCTATTCCGTCCGCTTGTAATAAATCAAGGACCTGTTCTCGTCGGTGATATTCGTACCCGTTATTTGAGTGCCGCTATGGATCAGACATTTATTGATGTAACCGATATACCATGCAACATAGGCGACGAGGTTACCATATTCGGCTATTCAAAAGGCGGCACAGCGCTTGAACTTGCTGAATTGGAGTTGATTACAGGGCATACAATGACCTATTTGCAATCCACATTAAGTCAGAGAGTAAAAAGATTATATATAAATCAGGAGGAAATCTAAAATGATTGCAGAATGCTTTAACTCTTATATTGAGTCGAATATCAAGACTCTTAGCGAAAACTACAAAGCTATACAAAAACACGTTGGTCCTAACAAGGTCGTCGTTCCCGTTCTTAAAGCAAATGCTTACGGATTCGGTGATGTTGAAGCCGCTAAGGCTGTTATTCCTCTTGGCGCAAATCTTATCGCCGTTGCTCAGGTTTGTGAAGGAGTTCACCTTCGCAAGGAAGGCATCGATATTCCCATTCTCGTTTTGGGCGGTGTTTCCCCCAATAATATCCCCTACGCTGTAGAATATGATATTCAGACCATTGTTTTCACCGAAGAAAATGCGACTCGTATAAATGAAGAGGCAAAAAAGCAGGGCAAGATTGCCTCTGTTCAGCTTAAGCTTGATACAGGTATGCATCGCGTCGGTGTTGTCCCCGGTGAAAAGCTTGCGAAGTTCATGGAGTTTGCAAAAACTCTCACCAATATAAAGATTGTCGGCACATTTACACATTTCGCCTGCGCCGAGACCGTCAACGATCCTTTCACCCTTGAGCAGTACGAACTCTTCAAGAAGGGTGTTGAACAGATTAAAGCAGATGGTCATTTTGATCTTAAATATATCCATTGCCAAAATACCGGTGCGACCTCTTGGCTCAAGGACGACATCTGCACACATTGCCGTCCCGGTGCTATGATGTATGGTTATTGCCGCCTTAATGACGGCACCTTCCCTATGCCTGTAAATGAGTCAATGTCTCTCCACGGCTTTATTACCGCAATCAATGACGTACCCGTTGGGGAGTCTGTCGGCTACGATCGCCATTTTATGGCAAAGAAGCCTTCCCGTATAGCGACCGTAGGAATGGGCTATGGCGATGCCATTTATCGTCCTCTCGCTTTAAACGGTGGTCCTGTTCTCGTAAACGATACTCGCACCAACTATGTCGGCGTATGTATGGATCAGCTCTTTATTGATGTCACCGATATTGATTGTAAAGTCGGTGATGAGATTACCGTTTTCGGTCATTCAAAGGGCGGAGCTTTCCTTTCAGCATTTGAAGTCGCAGATTATGCAAGCACCATTTATCAGATTCTCGTTTCCGTGAACACTGCACGCGTCGGCAGAGTTTATAAGTATTGATGAAAAGGATACTTCTTTATCAGCACGGCGGAAGCGGAAATCACGGTTGCGAAGCTCTCGTTCGCACAACCTATGCACTTGTGAAAGAAGCGTTTCCCAATGCTGACGTCACATTATTTTCATTCAAAAAAGATGATGATATAAAATATCTTTCCGATCTGCCTATCAAAATTACAGGCTTAAAATCACTTCCGGCTACATTGTCGCTTTACAACATTTGGTATCACGTCAAGAAAAGATTAGGATTATCTGCATCAAAGATTCCAATAACCGCTGAACTAAAGAAGCTTGTTAAGCAAAGTGATGCTGTAATTGCCATCGGCGGAGATAACTACTGCTATGCCAAAGGCGAGGGTTATTATCCTTCCGACCGATATATAAAGAAGCATTCGAAAAAGTATATTCTTTTTGGATGCTCAATAGAGCCTTGCGATGTTCCTGA
>CAZOSH010000208.1:0-2687 GCA_964582395.1 uncultured Oscillospiraceae bacterium
CGGTGAATTCTATCAGCTCGACTTTGAAATGGCATTTGCTACTCAGGAGGATGTATTCAACGTAGCTGAAACAGTAGTATACAACACCTTCACCAAGTTCAGCGACAAGAAGGTTTCCAAGCCTCCCTTCAGAAGGATCACCTTTGCTGATTCCATGCTCAAGTACGGCACAGATAAGCCCGATTTGAGAAACCCCTTAGAGATAAAGGATCTTACACAGTTCTTTGCCGAAAACGAGTTCTTGTTTGTTAACGGCAGAACCATCCCCTTCAAGAATAAGCTTGTCCGCGGTATCGTTGCCAACTACCTTGTGAAGAAGGATGGCGAAGGCGACGGCAAGAAGGCATTTGAGAAGGCTATCGACGCTTATTCCAGAAGCATCGGTATGAAGTTCGGTTGCGGATACATTACTCTCGAAGATGGCGAGTTTAAAGGCCCCATCGCAAAGTTCCTGACCGACGAACAGAAGGAAGAACTGTGCAAGCTTTGCGGCATCAAGGAGGGCGATTCCCTCTTCTTCATCAGCGACAGCGCATCTGTCATCAACAAGCTTGCAGGCGAGATGAGAACCTGGATCGGCAACGAGCTTGGTCTTATCAAGAAAGATTCCTTCGAGTTCTGCTTCATCGTTGACTTTCCCATGTATGAGCTCAACGAAGAAACCAACAAGATCGACTTTACACACAATCCGTTCTCCATGCCTCAGGGAGGAATGGATGCGCTGCTCAACAAAGATCCCCTTGAGATATTTGCTTATCAGTACGACATCGTATGTAACGGCGTAGAGCTCTCCTCCGGTGCAGTACGAAACCACAACCCCGATATTATGAGAAAGGCATTTGAGATTGCCGGCTATGGCGAGGAAGACCTTAAGGCAAAGTTCGGTGCTCTGTACAATGCATTCTCTTACGGTGCACCTCCCCACGCAGGTATGGCTCCCGGCCTTGACAGAATCGTAATGCTCATTGCCGAGGAAGAAACCATCCGCGATGTTATTGCATTCCCCCTCAACGGAAATGCGCAGGATCTGATGATGGGCGCTCCCGGTGAAGTAACCGAGCTGCAGCTCCGCGAGGTTCATATCAAGGTAAGAGACTGATCCTATTCTTAATTTTAGCAAAGGAGTTTATTATGGACAGAGAAACACTCAGAAGACTCGAGCTTTTAAATCAACTCCGTCTTACCGAAGCACAAAAGGATGAGGTTATCGGCTTTTTTGCCAAAAGAGAAGACGACCTTAAAACACTTGAAAATATCGATACCGCCAATACTGAAAGAATGGTTCACGTAATGCCCATTATGACGGTCGTACGTGATGATGTGGCATCTCAGCCCTTCTCCCGTGAAGACCTTCAGGCAGGCGCACCCGAAACCGATGAGGGTTATTGGTGCGTTCCCAGAGTAGTTGAATAAAAGGAGGATACAATAATGAACGCTTATACAGTAAAAAAAGACATATCCTCCGAAAAGCTTATCATTGCAGATGATATGCTTCTTACCACCGATATGCCCACAACCGCAGGCTCAAAAATGCTTGACGGTTATATAAGCCTGCTCCAGGCAGAGGTTCTCACCCGTCTCAAGGCGGCAGGCTACGCACTTGGCGGCAAAGCTTGTGTCGGAGAGTTTGCAATCGACCTTTTGGGCGAGACCTGCTACACCGGTGCACTTGTCTGTGACGGAAAATATAAAAATGCTGCCGCGGAGCTCATCGCTTCCAAGGAAGCCGATGCCGCTGTTTGCCTTGATGTCAATGGTTCGGTAAGACGTGCCGCCGCTCAAAGCGGACTCGTCAGCCTTAAACCTACCTACGGCACAGTTTCCCGTTACGGCACTATTCCCGTTGCCTGCTCGGGCGAAACAGTCAGCATCCTTGCCGATAAGGCAGATACCTGCCGTGATATTCTTGATGTTATCGCAGGTTATGATGCAAAGGACGGCACAAGCCTTTCGGATGAAGCTTGCGCAAGTCTTAAAAAAGGCGCTGAATACTCCCCCATTCGCCGCGTTGCCATCATATCCTCTATGACCGACGGCACAGATGCAGAGGTCAAAGAAAAACTTGATGCCGCAATATCTGCACTTAAGGACAGTGGCATTGAAGTGACAATGGTCGACAGCAGCATAATTGCCGCCGCAAGACCTGCTTGGAACGTTCTTATGAGCGCCGAGCTTTGCAACAATGTTTCCCGATATGACGGTGTTAAGTTCGGTTACCGTGCAGAAAACTTCGTAGGAATAGACGAGCTTTATACCAACAGCCACACCGAGGCATTCGGCGAATTGCTGAAGACCGCAATTCTGTTCGGCTCTGATACACTTTCCACCGAAAATTACAACAAGCAGTATGACAAATGCCTGCGTACCCGCAGAGTTATCGTAGAGGAGTTTGCAAAGCTTTTCGGCGAGTTTGACGCAGTTATCATGCCCGCTTGCTCCACACTCGCTTATACAGAGGAGCAGGTAAGCGCCAACAAGTATATTGCTTTTGAAGAAAACTTCTATACCGCTCCCGCATCAATCACAGGTCTGCCCGCAGTAGTTGCAGGCGGAGTACAGCTTGTAGGAAAGGCATTTTCCGAGCAGGCTCTGCTTGATGCCGCAAAGCTTATAACAAAGGAGGGCAAATAAGATGAAATACGAAACCGTGATCGGTCTCGAGGTACACGTCGAGCTTGCCACCAACT
>CAZOSH010000209.1:0-2682 GCA_964582395.1 uncultured Oscillospiraceae bacterium
CCCGCGGTGTTCCTCAGATCGAGGTCAGCTTTGATATAGATTCCAATGGTATCGTTAACGTTTCTGCTAAGGATCTGGGCACAGGTAAGGAGCAGAAGATCACAATTACTTCCTCCTCCAACCTGTCCAAGGAGGACATCGACAAGGCTGTTCGTGACGCCGAGCAGTTTGCCGAAGAAGACAAGAAGAAGAAGGAAGCAATCGATACCCGCAATCAGGCTGAGTCTTTGGTATATCAGACCGAAAAGTCCCTCAACGAGCTTGAAGGTAAGGTTACCGAGGACGAAAAAGCTCCCGTTAAGGAGCAGCTTGACAAGCTGAAGGAGACCCTTAAGGGCGAAGATATCGAGGCTATCAAGGCTGATTCCGAAGAACTGACCAAGCGTTTCTATGCTATCGCAGAGAAGCTCTACGCTCAGGCAAACCCCGACGGAGCTCAGGCACAGCCCGATAACAATGTTTACGACGCTGACTATCAGAAGGTCGACGACGAAGGCAATAACTGATAACTTTATACGCAGGGCGGGGTAAGTCTCCGCCCATGCGTTGCGTTTTAGGAGAATACTTATGAATGAAGAGCGGCGCGATCTTTACGAGGTGCTTGAAATACAAAAAGGCGCCTCCGATGAAGAGATAAAAAAAGCATACAGAAAGCTGGCTAAAAAGTATCACCCCGACCTCAATCCCGGTGACAAGACCGCCGAGGAAAAGATGAAAGAGGTGAACGCCGCATATGAAGTCCTTTCCGATAAGGAAAAGAAGAGCCGTTATGACCAGTACGGCTGGGCAGGAATTGACCCAAACTACGGAGCAGGCGCAGGCGGTGCAGGTGGTTTCGGAGGCTTTGGCGGCTTCGGCGATTTCGGAATGGATCTTGGCGATATTTTCGGCAGTATGTTTGGCGGCTTCGGCGGTGGCGGTTCTGCCCGCAGCACAGGTCCCGTCTGCGGCTCCAATATAAATATGAATATTCAGCTGACCTTCGAAGAAGCGGCTTTCGGCTGTGAAAAAGAGATCACCGTAACCCGTACGGAAAGCTGTCCCGACTGTAACGGCTCGGGCTCGAAAAAAGGCACAAGCGCAGAAACCTGTCCCCACTGTAAGGGATCGGGTCAAGTGCGTACCCAACAGCGAACCGCATTTGGTGTATTTCAGTCAACAGCCCCCTGCCGCAACTGCGGCGGAACGGGTAAGATCATCAAGGAGCCCTGCGATAAATGTAACGGCAACGGCACAGTCCGCAAGAGCCGCAAGCTGAAGGTCAAGATCCCCGCAGGTATCGACAACGGACAGACCATTTCTGTTCGCGGCGAAGGCAACAGCGGTCTCCGTGGCGGAAACGCGGGAGATGTTTATGTGACCGTTTCGATCAAGCCCCACAAGGTCTTCCGTCGTGACGGCAATGATGTTATCATAGATATGCCCATTTCCTTTGTTCAGGCAGCATTGGGCGACGAAATAATCATTCCCACACTGGAAGGCAAGTTCAAGTTTGATCTTCCCGAAGGCACACAGACGGGCAGAATAGTCCGTCTCAAGGGTCAGGGAATCAAGTCGGTCAACGGCTGGGGCAAGGGCGATATGTATGTGAACATAATCGTTGAAACACCTCAGAATCTCAATAAGAAGCAAAAGGAAATGCTTCGTGAGTTTGAAAAAGCCTGCGGCGACAGTCAGTATAAAGAGAAAAAAGGCTTCTTTGACAAAGTTAAAGATTTTCTCAAATAACACAAAAAGCAGTTCATCATGAACTGCTTTTTAATTTGCCTACGGCAAGTGATATTGATTCAAACACAGCTTTATTACCTTGTTGTGTTATTGTTATTTACATAGTTTACAAAAAACCACCTGATTGAATACCCAAGTTTGCAAATATGGTCACTCATACATAAAATTAATATTCAAGTTGCTGCTATGCAAATTGTAGCCTTTGTTTTCAACTATTGGCTACCAACTATATCGTTACATTTCGAACTCATATGAACATCAGAACTAACTATCAAATCGCAAACAACATTCCCCACTGTACACTTGATAAAAATATAATACATATCTTCGCTAAAATAATTCGAAACCTTTGTCTTCGGTGGTAACTTATTATTCCACTTAGGAATATACCATCCGCCCTCATTAATAAGATTATTGGGTCGAATTCTACCACTATTGATATATAAAAGATCAAACTCCACACCATCGGATAGTTTTGCAATCGTTTCACCAACAAAGGTAATTTCATTTCTCTTTACACAAAAACATGATTTAACAGGCTCATTTACGATCCTAGGTTTATTTGGATTAGTTATGTCTATCTCAACTTTTGCTCCAAGGTATTCCCAAGACTCCCCTGTTAGACCGAGAGATGCAAAATCAAACAAATACTCCGCTATTCTTTTTCCACCACCGGTGGAGTACCTTCCCGCAGCAATTTTACCAACTTCGGACTTAACCCCTATGCGCTCATCAAATGCTGCACCAGGAGTCTCAATAACAAGTGTCCAATCCTCTGCCTTGTCAATATATGCTGTGACTATATTTAGATCTTCAACTTTTGTGCTACTACAAACTTTGCAAGTGTATTCGATTTGTCTATCTTTTATTTTTCCATCATCAAACTGGTGCGCAACAAGCCTAATCTCCTCGTTTCGATGAAGCCCGCAAACCGAACAGGTATATACCCTTACC
>CAZOSH010000210.1:0-2673 GCA_964582395.1 uncultured Oscillospiraceae bacterium
GTGCAACCGGTTCGAGTAAGTCCCACACTGCACAGAGCCTTGAAACCTGCGGCGCAGAGGTTCAGAAGGGTAACGCCCCCGAGGAGCGCAAGCTGCAGAGACTTTTCCGCAACAAGGAAGCATCCCGCCTTATCAAGAAGTGTAACGACTTCGGCGCAGGCGGTGTTTCGGTTGCTATCGGTGAGCTTGCTGACGGTATTCTCATCGACCTTGATGCAGTACCCAAGAAGTACGAAGGCCTTGACGGCACCGAGCTTGCCATTTCCGAATCTCAGGAGAGAATGGCTGTTGTGGTTGAGGCAAAGGATGCCGACCGCTTTATAGAGCTTGCCACAAGTGAAAACTTAGAGGCGACCCGTGTTGCCGTTGTTCAGGCAGAACCCCGTCTTGTTATGACTTGGAAGGGAAAGAAGATAGTTGATATTTCCCGCAAGTTCCTCGATTCCAACGGCGCTGAAAAGCATATTGATGTTGCTCCCTTAAATCCCGAAAAATACATAAAGACCATTCCCGCAAACTTCAAGGAGGGAATGAAAGAATACGCAACCGACCTGAACATCTGCTCTAAGAAGGGTCTGTCCTCCTGCTTTGACTCCACCATCGGTGCGGGCACAGTGCTTATGCCCTTTGGCGGCAAGCATCAGCTTACTCCCATTCAGGCGATGGTCAACAAGATCTCGGTTGAAAAGCAAGACACCGACTCCTGCTCACTGATGAGCTGGGGCTATAACCCCTTCATTTCTGAAAAGAGCCCCTACCACGGTGCATATCTTGCCGTTGTAGAGTCGGTTTGTAAGCTTGTTGCAACAGGCGGCAAGTTTGAAGATGTTTATCTGACCTTCCAGGAATATTTTGAAAAGCCGCTCCGCGACGGAAAGCGTTGGGGCAAGCCCCTTTCCGCTCTGCTTGGCGCATTGGGTGCACAGCTTGATCTGGGTATTGCCGCAATCGGCGGTAAGGACTCTATGTCGGGTAGCTTTGAAGATCTGCACGTGCCTCCCACCCTTGTTTCCTTTGCGGTAACTATGGGCAAGACCTCTGAGATAATCTCCGGCGAGTTCAAGGCAGCGGGACACAAGGTAGCTCTGCTGAAGGCTGATTACAATGCCGAAGATCTGCCTTGCGCAGAGTCCTTGAAGGCAAACTTTGACAAGGTCACCGCTCTTATGCGTGAGGGTAAGGTTGCCGCCGCATATACACCCACCTACGGCGGTGTTGCAGAAGCAATACTCAAAATGTGTATGGGTAACGGCATCGGCTTTGAGTTCGACAAGAATATTTCTATGGAAGAGATATTCGGTTATAACTATGGTGCATTTATCCTCGAACTGACCGAGGATGTTGATATAGGCATCACCCTTGGCAAGACCACCGACGGCGGCGCCATCGCCTACGGTGAGGAAAAGGCTTGCCTTGAGTGCCTGACTAAAGCCTATGAGGATAAGCTCGAATCGGTCTATCCCTGCAATATCGAAACGGTCAAGCAGGAGATCCCCGCTTATTCCTATGAGGCTAAGGAGCGCGCCGCTTCCATCATCAAGTGCGCTCGTCCCAAGGCGCTGATTCCCGTATTCCCCGGCACAAACTGCGAATATGACACTGCAAAGGCGCTTTCCCGCGCGGGCGCAGATGCCGAAATAATAGTTATAAATAACCTGAGTGCACAGAATGTTGCTCAGTCGGTGGAGTATTTCGCCAAGAAGCTGAAGGATGCACAGATAGTATTTGTACCCGGTGGCTTCTCAGGCGGTGACGAGCCTGACGGAAGCGGTAAGTTTATTACTGCATTTATGCGTAACGGCGCTGTCAAGGAGCAGATAAACGAGCTGCTCAATACCCGTAAGGGACTTATGGCAGGCGTATGTAACGGATTCCAGGCAATTATCAAGCTGGGTCTTGTACCCTATGGTGAGATAATCGACACCACCGAGGATGATCCCACCCTGACCTTTAATGTCATCGGTAAGCACCGTTCCTCCCTGGTAAGAACCCGTATCGCTTCCAATAAGTCACCTTGGCTCGCCGCAACCAATGTGGGCGATATCTACACTGTGCCCATTTCCCACGGCGAAGGAAGATTCCTTGCTTCCCGCGAATTGGTGGAAAAGCTTGCCGCAAACGGACAGATCGCAACTCAGTATGTAGATCTTGAAGGAAATGCATCAAGCGATATCCGTTTCAATCCCAACGGCTCCATCTGTGCCATCGAGGGTATCACATCTCCCGACGGCAGAGTGTTCGGCAAGATGGGACATTCCGAGCGTATCGGTAACGGATTGTATCAGAATGTACCTGGCACCTTTGACATGCAGATGTTTGAGAGTGCGGTAAAGTATTTTAAGTAAGGTCTTTCGGGCATATTTCCGCTGAATACATCGTAACTGCCATATCGCCGTACAAAAAGTACTGTCAATATGGCAGTTACTCGTCTCAACGAAAATCTGCTCCGAAATACCGATAGTGAGACGGAGCAGGATGTAGTAGGAATCTGCGCCTTTCGCGCTGAATACTTCAGAACAGCCGCTGCGCCGTACACCGTAGGGCAGGGTAGCGAAGCGGCGACGCGGTGTTGAATAACAGTCCGGTGGACTGTTAGACCCGCGGCGTGACCGACTCGTAAGGAGACCTTGCTCCTGCCGCCTAACAAATTCGTCGCAACGCGGCACAATATTG
>CAZOSH010000211.1:0-2664 GCA_964582395.1 uncultured Oscillospiraceae bacterium
GTCAAAAATGGTGCAAAGGGATATTCTGTGTCTTCATCTTTATCTTTTTTAGACAATATGAGCAATACGATACTTGCCGTCACAGTAGCAATAAGCACCGACAGCAATAATCTTTGCCAACCGAGCAGCAGTCCGCAAGCGGCGGTAAGCTTTATGTCTCCCCCACCCAAGCCTTCTTTATTTCTGAGTTTTGCAAAAATCGCTGCTATAGAATAAAAGGAAATAAATCCTACTATTCCACCGATCAGATGTGATATCCATCCGTAATATGGATCAAAAAACATAGCGTCAACTCCCAATACGGCTAACATTATCACAAAACGATCAAATACTAATTTATGTTCTATATCTATGAAGAATACGCACAGCATAACAGATGATGCCAGTGCAGCGATTACCGCCAAGGGAATGCTTTTTTCCAAAAACAAAAGCGCACTGAGTATCCACAAGAGCATATTTGCCACTTCTGTTAGGGTGTATCTCAGTGATATTTTTTCACCGCATTTTCTGCACTTGCCTCTAAGCATCATATAGGATAGCACAGGGATATTGTCGTACCATTTAAGTACGTACTTACATTTCGGACAATGAGAAGAGGGTGTTGCAAGGCTCATGCCATTTGGTACACGGTATATGACCACATTGAGAAAACTGCCAACACAAAGTCCCAATACAGCGGACATTATATAGGTTACTATCTCGTAATAGTTTTGCATACCACACCTCAAAACTTATTGGCGGAATGAATTGCTTTAGGGAAAAAGCCTCCGTAAAGTTCAAGATTATCCAGCACCGTTTGACTATATGTTCCACCGCCGAGGTGTCTAAACTCTATGCCGTTTTCTTCTTTTTCTTCGTTAGCTTTATCCAGTACAAAGTGCATATACGGGGGAAGATTAACGCAGACAAACTCAGGCTTGCCAAGCTGAGTGATCTTCTCATTGGATTCAATAAGCGACAGTGCCCACTTGACAAAAACACGGAAATTTTCGCAAGCTATTTCTTCTTCTGTTTCGGGTATAGGGCGCTGCATAAACTTCGGGAGTCTACGGGGAGTCTTTTTTGCCATTATCTTGGGCGTGGCTATGGGGTGCCCGGGAGTCATGGCAAAAGGCTCGGCCGAAATACCGACCTCCTCAGTTTCTTCAACAAAATCACTTTCTATGGCAGATTGCTGCTGAGTGTCCTCTTGTTTTTCTTCAATTTCAGGTTCTATGGGTATTTCATCAATAGGCGGCTCAACATCTTCAGCTAAAACCGACAGTCGCTTTGCCTTGGCTTTTTCGTTGGCGTTAAGTACAGTAAGTTCAGCCATAGTATGATCAAAAAGCATATCTTCCTGCACATATTTATACCTGCCGAGAAACTCCATTCCAAATGGCAGATGATAAAAACCTACAGCTCTTCCCTTTACAATAAAAACGAACCTTGAATATGTATCCTTTATGTCAAGAAGCAGATATGTAGCATTCTTTAGTTTAGGATTCAATACAGACACCGCTCCCGCTGCTGAACTTGCGGCAAATGTGGTGTTTTCTACAAGCACTTTATTCTCCGAGCAGGCAGAATAAAGCGATGTAAGCAAGTGTTTTTGCACTGCCGCTGTGCTGAATGTGGTATACTGCCTGTTTTGTGCCGCCACATAGGATAACACCTTAAGTTCGCCGAAATTCGAATATATCTCTCCCAGTGTAAGGTTAAGCGCGCCCTTTGTGACCGCTCTGTTACGCATAGTAGGCACATTTACGGTGTCGAGAGCAACGGCATTATCGGGGAGTATAAGGGATATACGGCGCACCGATTCTGAGGGCGTTTCTGCTACAAACTCGCCCACTGCCTCTTTGAATCGGGCAAAAAAGCTTTCATCCTGTATAGTTCCAACATAATTCTTTATGCGGTGCTCTACCTTTTCCATATTGTTTCCCACTATGGAAAAGCAATCTATAGTGAAACGGCGCGGGTCTATTGCAATTGTTGTTGAATATTTTAATTTACTCATACTGACTTCCTTCACGATCATTCCCCAGCGGGCGCACAGTTCAAATATAACAATGGAGTTATCTGTCCATCTGCGTTTTTTTCCGCTTTAATATAAAGAAACACTGCTTCGTTATTACTGTAGGTTACCGTTAACTCAAACGTTGTTACATAAGTTTCTTCGTTAAGCGTTTTTGTATCTGAAAAATAGTATTTTTCGTTGTAAATAGTATTCTCCATTTCGCTTCTTATCGAAGAAGTGTAAAACTCAGCAAAGTTTTCGGGTCCCTCCTCAAGAGGTATTTCCTCATTTTCTTCCCCTTCTTGGGCGATCCCGTCATCTTGAACATCCGGCGTTTCCGACTCACCTTCCGGCGGTTTTTGCACCGTGACAGCAGCTATGTATGCCATAAAATCCTCACCGATAATTGTTCTTTCAAGGTCTTTATCGTTAAGGCTATCCTGTATCTTTATTTGATGTCTGCCGATCAGCGACAATGTGGTAAGCAAAAAGCACAAAGCAAAGCTGACGACCATAAAAACCACGGCGCTTTCCATGGCAATACCTTTTTTGCTTTTTAAAACACTATTGACAGTATCGATCTTCATCAGCTTACCCTCTTTTCAAAACCGGATATGCTGATCTCAGTATTTCCATTACTGTCTCTGATAAGTATATCAAGGATG
>CAZOSH010000212.1:0-2644 GCA_964582395.1 uncultured Oscillospiraceae bacterium
CTACAACAACAGTTGATGCATCTATTTTTGCTGACTGTGTTATCAGTGCGCTTGATCTGTTGGTTGTTTCCAAACTTGCACCTTCCAAGGGCGAAGCTCGCAGACTCATTCAGCAGGGCGGCGTAACTATTAATGATGTTAAGGTTACCGATTTTGCTCAGAGTTATAGCTTTGAAGCAATTAAAGCCGAGCCTATAATCATTAAAAAGGGCAAGAAGACATTCCATAAGATTATTGCTGAATAAATTTTATAAAATTAAAAGGCAAGATGCGTAAAAATTATGCATCTTGCCTTTCTTTTGCGCTTTTGTAATTATCTTTAAATACTAATGATTTGCTTTCTACATAAAATAATACTTGTGGAAGGAGCGTGAATATGAAAAAGACTTTTTCAATAAAATGCTTTAGAGTCACATCATTATTATTATTGATCTCAACACTTTTTATGCTGAATTTTTTAACCGCTTTCGCATCAAGCAGAAAGCTTGTTCCGATTGGACAAACTACGGGCATAATACTTCATTCCGAAGGTATTGTTGTGAGCGGTTTTTCCGATGAGCACGGCAAATCACCTGCAGAGACTGCAGGTATCCAAAAAGGTGATGTCATTATTTCTGTGAACGGTAAAAGAGTAACTGACCAAAAAACACTTGCTGACGCACTTTGTCAATGTAGTAATGCAAATATTAATATTAGTGTATTGCGAAATAACAAAACGTATGAATTTAAAATAGCGTCGATTTATAATGCTAAAACAGATGCTTATGTTCTTGGAATAAAGGCAAAAGATACTATTGCTGGAATAGGCACCATAACCTATATTGATCCCGAAACAGGGGAATATGGAGCACTTGGACACGGAATAGCCGATCCCGATACTTCAACAATTGATATATATGAAGAGGGAAATCTTGTTCCATCCACTATTGTGTCTGTTGAAAAAGGAAAAAAAGGAGATCCGGGAGAACTTATTGGCTCATTTGAGATGAGTAAAAGTCAAGGAAACGTAAGCAAGAATACTGATTGCGGAATATTTGGTAATGTAACAGATATAAGCAGTTTATGTAACCAAAATGCAATTGAAGTTGGGGATCAGGAGGATGTAGAAAAAGGAAGAGCGTATATATTTTCCAATATATCTTCAAATACCGTAAAACAATACGAAATTGAAATTGTAGATATCAATAAAACATCAAATGATAATAGAGAAATGATGATCAAAGTTGTTGATAAAGAACTTTTATCAGCAACAGGAGGAATAGTTCAGGGTATGTCGGGGTCACCCATCCTACAAAATGGCAAAATTGTGGGAGCCGTCACCCATGTGTTGATCAATGATCCTACACGAGGATATGGTATTTTTATAGATACAATGCTTAAAAAGGCAGGCTGAAAAAAGAGCAAGTTGGATTTTCCAACTTGCTCTTTAAACTATTCGAGTTGTCCTATATCGATAATCGGATCAGAACCATCATCGGTGGATTGTGATTCATCAAGCTGACTGTAATCTTTCCAAGGAAGAACGATACGCCACCCGTCAGAGCTGAAAACAAGCCATTCATTTAAGAAGAATAATATCACGGCTATAAGCAGCACAACAGCTACACAAACGGAAGCTATAATAATTATTCTTTTGTTCCGTTTGTAATAGGATGACCCCTTATATGAGCTCATATGTTTTATCCCTTCTTAATAGTTACTCTTTTGTAATAATTATCTTTCGAGGGCAAACCTCAGCACATTTTCCGCAATTCTGACACTTAGAATAATCTATTCTTGCAAGATTGTCAACAACGGTTATTGCCTCATGAGGACAATTCTTAACGCAAAGCATACATCCGATACATCCCGTATTACATACCTTGCGTACTTCCGCGCCCTTTGCTTTAGAACTGCAGCCAACATAGTATTTTTGATCTGCAGAAACGATTGAAATAATATTTCTGGGACACTTTGCAACACATTGCCCGCAGCCGACACATATTTCATCATGCACAAATGCGACACCGTTTTCTATGGTGATTGCATCATAAGGACAAGCTTTTGCACAAGTGCCGAGACCAATACAGCCGAATGTACAGTCAAGGGGACCGTTTGCTACACGAAGAGCAGCATTGCAATCCTCTAAGCCTCGATAGTTAAACTTTTTAGATGCGTTATCTCCGCCGCGGCATCTTACATATGCAACCTGTCTTACAGCTTCAGCCTTCTCAGCTCCCATAATTTCTGCTATCTTTTCCATTGATTCATTGCCGCCAACGACGCATGCATTAATAGGAGCTTTTCCTTCTGCAATTGCAGCTGCAAGATTTGAACAACCTGCATAGCCGCAAGCACCGCAGTTAGCACCGGGAAGGCATTCTGTAATCAAAGGAATACGCTCATCCTGTTCTACTGAGAAGATTTTGGAGCTTATCGCCAAAAGCACACCAAAGAATAAACCAAGAATACTAAGAGTCAATACAGCAGCTATAATTCCTGTCATACTATATTTCCTCCTTTATTAAAAGATTGATAAGCCCTGAAAGCCCATAAACGCAATTGAAAGAAGAGATGCAGTGATAAGTGCAAATGGGAATCCCTCAAAGGGTTTAGGACATTCGGCGGTAACTGCAAGTCGTTCACGAACTGATGCAAAAAGGAT
>CAZOSH010000213.1:0-2635 GCA_964582395.1 uncultured Oscillospiraceae bacterium
CTCTACATCTACACCCAGAGCCTTGAGGGTGTCGACTTCCTTGGCAACGATGCTCTTGGGAAGACGGAACTCAGGAATACCGTAAACAAGAACGCCGCCTGCAGTGTGCAGAGCTTCAAAAACGGTAACCTTGTAACCCGTCTTTGCCAGGTCGCCTGCGCAAGTCAGACCGGAAGGACCGGAGCCGACAACAGCAACCTTGTGGCCGTTGGATGCGGGAGCGACGGGCTTTTCTTTTGCGTTTTCGTTGTGCCAGTCTGCTACAAAGCGCTCAAGGCGACCGATGCCGACAGGCTCAAACTTAACGCCCAATGTACACTTGCTCTCGCACTGGCTTTCCTGAGGACATACACGTCCGCAGACAGCGGGCAGAGAGGAGGTCTGTACGATGACCTGATATGCTTCTTCGAACTTACCTTCCTTGATGTGGGAGATAAAGTCGGGAATATTGATGTTAACGGGGCAGCCGCTTACGCAGGGCTTTGTTTTACAGTTAAGGCAGCGCTGTGCTTCAGCAACAGCGATCTCCATATCGTAGCCCAATGCAACTTCCTTGAAGTTACGTGCACGGACCGCAGGCTCCTGCGAGGGCATCTCATGCTTTTTGGGATCTATAGCCATTGTTATTTCCTCCTTTAAGCCTTCTTGAACAGATTGCATGCTTCTTCATAAGCGTGGCGCTCAAAATCTGCATACATTCTTCCGCGGGACATAGCCTCATCAAAATCTACTTCATAACCGTTGAAGTCGGGTCCGTCAACGCAAGCGAACTTGGTGACCTTCTTACCATCCTGATTGAGGGTGAGACGGCAACCGCCGCACATTCCTGTTCCGTCTATCATAATGGGGTTCATAGATACGGTTACGGGCACGCCGAAGGGCTTTGCAGCCAATGTGACAAACTTCATCATGATCAGGGGTCCGATGGTGATGATCATATCAAAGGTCTCGCCTGCTTCCAGCATTTCCTTAAGGGGAACGGTAACATTACCGTGTCTGCCGTAAGAGCCGTCATCGGTCATCATTATAAGCTTATCGGAGCAAGCCTTGAACTCGTCTTCCAAAATAACGATATCTTTGCTTCTGAAACCTACAATGCTGGTAACATCAGCGCCCATTTCGTGCAGAGCCTGTGCGATAGGCATTGCGATAGCGCAACCTACGCCGCCGCCTACGATGCAGACCTTCTTAAATCCGTCAAGATGTGTAGCCACACCGAGAGGACCAACAAAATCCTGGATGTACTCACCTTCACGCTTTGCGTTAAGCTTGGTGGTTGTGCCGCCGACTATCTGGAAGATAATCTTGACTGTTCCCTTTTCGGGGTTTGTTCCGGCAACGGTAAGGGGGATACGCTCACCCTCTTCATCAACACGAAGGATGATGAACTGACCGGGTTTTGCCTTGTTTGCTACGAGAGGTGCTTCAATCTCCAGCTGTGTAACTGTAGGGTTGAGCTCCTTTCTGGAAGCTATTTTGTACATATGAACTCTCCTTTTCAAAATAGAGATTTTAAATGATCATTTTAAGTGCCGTTACCAGCATTTCCCCGTGGTCGAATGCCATACGCTGCTCGGTCAGCGGTGTGACCGAAAGGGGATCATCCGAATAGCTGAACTCTATCAGCTCATCGCCGCAGGTAAGCTTTACTCTGCTACCCTCTTGCTTAAGGTCAAACCATCGGGCATCTTGAGCATCGTCGGCAGCCTGTGCAGGCAGTTCCGACTCGGTTTGTGCCAAAAAGGTTTGGGTGACCACCCAGCCTCGGGGATCTCTACCCGGTTTACTGAAAAAGCCGACGGGCGTGAGCGTTACGCCGTCTATCCCCGTTTCTTCAAGCAATTCGCGCTCGGCAGTCTGCTCTATGGACTCACCCATATTGGCAAAGCCGCCGGGGAATGCCCAACAGCCTAAGTAGGGATGTCCTCCCCGCTTGATTAGCAACACACGGCGTATATCGTCTGACTTGGCAATGATGATAACATCAGCGGTAAGAGAGGGCTTTGGGTATTTGTCGCTTGAGTAGTTTTTTAAAAACTCAGCCTCGGTGAGACCGTTTTTGTCAATTCTTTCACTATGGGACAAAAAATCAACTCCGCTCTTATTCGGGATGCGGGCACGACAAAACAGGAGCCCACATTCTCCCGATGATATTGTAACACAATATTGTATGTTTGCCAACCCCAAAAGGAGCATTTTCGACGATTTTTTTGCATTATTTTTTGCCCAAAAAGCCTTGAAATGTATACCTTTTTCGTGTGTTTAGGCACAAAATGCCATGAAATAGATTAACACGATTTTAGTATATTTTAGCAAGCAAAAGCGGCAAGTCCGATATAAGAACTTGCCGCTTTTTACTATTTCAAATAATTATCTTGCGAGAGATTTGCCCAGTTCACGACACTCTGTCTTTGCCGAATCATCAGGAAATCCATTACATATAACAGGATCGGCAGATAGGATCGCTCCCTGTTCATCACAGCGTTTCCGCCAATCACGCATCCATTCGCCGTCTCCCCAGCCGTATGAGCCGAAAAGAGCTATTTTTTTGCCTTTTAACTTCTGCTCACACGAAACAAACAAGGGCTCAAAGTCCATCTCTTCAAGTTGCTCTGCGCCCATAGAGGGACAGCCG
>CAZOSH010000214.1:0-2633 GCA_964582395.1 uncultured Oscillospiraceae bacterium
CAAGAGCGGAGGAAAGAGCGGCTGATTTATATGCGGCAATACCGCCGGTTACACCCAAAAGAACAGTTTTTCCTTTAAGCATTTTATATCACTCCTGATTCGGAAATCTATGTTTTAAAGCCTTTATATATTATATCTGCATTTTATTGGTCTGTAAAGACTAATTTTTTCTTGCATGTGATGTAAAAATACAGTATAATGTTTACGCAAAATTGCGCTGTATCCCAATTGGGAACGGCAGCAGGAGGTAACTAAATATGAAAAGTAAGGATAAGGTCAGGTATATCACAACATTATCAATGTTGACTGCTTTGCTTATTGTAATGAGTGCTACGGGAATAGGTTTTATTCCTTTGCCACTTATAAAAGCTACGACTATGCATATACCTGTTATTATCGGTGCAGTGTTATTAGGTCCAAAGGCGGGAGCATTTTTAGGTGGAGTTTTCGGTATGTGCTCCATTGTGGTAAATTCTCTTACTCCAAGTATTATTTCTTTTGCATTTTCGCCTTTTATGAGTACAACAGGTATTTGGGGTGCCGTGAAGGCAGTATGGATTGCTTTGGGCTGTAGGATTCTTTTTGGCTTTATAGCAGGTCTTCTGGCAGAGCTTTGTAAAAAGGTCAAGCTTCACAATGCTATCGCACTTCCTATCACTGCTGCAGTTTCTACAATATGCCATACCATGCTTGTGATGGGAAGTATATATATATTGCTTGCTCAGCAATATGCGGAGGCAAAGAATGTAGCGCTCTCGGCGGTTTTTAGTCTTGTTATGGGAACTGTTGCAACTTCGGGTATTCCCGAAGCAATAGCTGCTGCAATACTTGTTACCGCAATCGGCTTACCATTGATCTCGTTGGTTTTTAAGGCAAAAAAGAGATGATTTCCGAGGTGAAAGTTTTATGCTCCTTGCAATAGATATAGGCAATACGAATGTTGTTCTCGGCTGTATAGAGAACGATAGAATTCTTTTCAAAACGAGAATAGCAACAGATACAGTAAGAACCTCTGATCAGTACGGGGTTGAGATCAAAAACATGATCGAGACATTCGGTGTAACCAAAGAAGATATCACCGATTGTATCATTTCATCTGTTGTTCCTCCCGTTTTTAATTCGGTGCGAACAGGTGTTATAAAGGTTATAGGAAAACAACCCATAGTTGTAGGTCCCGGGGTTAAGACCGGACTCAATATCCATGTTGACGTTCCTTCTCAGGTGGGTAGTGACCGCATTGTTATTGCGGTTGCCGCTTTAGCTGAATATGAAGCTCCTTTGATATTGATGGATCTTGGAACAGCTACAACAATTGAAGTGGTTGAGCCGAACAATATATATGCAGGCGGTATAATTTTTCCCGGGGTTAAAATATCATTGGATGCACTAACCAGTCACGCAGCGCAGTTGCCCGGTATTAGCTTGGACAAGCCCGGAAAGATTATAGGGAAAAATACTGTTGACTGTATGCGCAGTGGTATGATGTACGGAACTGCTGCTATGATCGATGGTATGGTTGAGCGTATTGAAGCCGAGCTTGGTCATACTTGTACACTTGTTGCAACAGGTGGAATGGCACAGTTTATAATTCCTTTGTGCAAGAGGAAGATAATACTTGAAAAAGACCTGTTGCTTAAAGGTCTTAATGAGATCTATAAAAAGAACAAAAAGTAAGATTTGCAGCCTACAGTATATAACTGTAGGCTGTTATAGTAGGTGATTATATGGTTGAAGTAGTTGCTGCTTTAATTTGGGATGACAACAGATTTATGATCTGTCAGCGTCCGCTGCATAAGATGAGGGGAATGCTGTGGGAGTTTGTGGGCGGCAAGGTAGAAAAAGGTGAAAGTAAATCGCAAGCTCTTATCAGGGAGTGCCGCGAAGAACTTAATATTTTGATTAAAGTCAAAGATATATTTATGGATGTTGTCCATCAATATCCTGATATTACAGTTCATTTGACTTTGTTTAATGCAGAAATTGCAGAAGGGATTCCTCAAAAACTCGAGCACTATGACATAAAGTGGATAAAGCCTGAAGAAATACCTGATTACAGTTTTTGTCCTGCTGATAAAGAAATACTTGAAGAAATAATTAAAAGGTCGCAGAGTTAAACTGCGACCTTTTTTATCAGAGTTTTTCGATATGTTTGATAAGTAAGTCTACATTTTCATCCCTTGTTGCCCAGCAGGTGCAGAAACGGACGATGTTCAAGCCATCTTCAGTTTTACCCCAGGGCTCATAGGTGAAATGACCGTCAAAGTGAGCCAACTGCTTATCGGTGAGGATGGGGAATTGCTGATTGGTGGAGGAGTTGCCCCACATCGTGACACCTTTTTTCTCAAAGGCTACTCGAATTTTCAGCGCTTGTTCAACAGCTTTTTTACATATGTCAAAATAGAGATTGTCGGAAAACAGCGTATCAAATTGCAAGCCTAAAAGTCTGCCTTTTGCAAGCATACCGCCACGTTGTTTCATAAGATGACGGAAATAGGGCTTGTATTTATCGTTTGCAATAACCAAAGCTTCTCCGATAATTGCACCGCATTTCGTGCCTCCGATATAGAACATATCTGCAATATCGGTTATATCTTGCAGGTTCACATCGCAAGGGGGACTCATAAGAGCATAGC
>CAZOSH010000215.1:0-2622 GCA_964582395.1 uncultured Oscillospiraceae bacterium
AACACTGTGTATCTTGTCTCCGTCCTTTGCATCGGCATTGACCTTGACGGTATAGGAGACTTCCTTCTTTCCACCGCCGCCGGGAACTGTGACGCTCCACTTGAGGGTGCTTCCCTCAACTGTATCAGCGCCACTGACATAGGTAGTTCCTGCAGGAACGGTATCGATGATCTCAAATGTCTTTTCGGTCTTATTGCTGTTCTTGATAGAGACGGAGAAGGTGACCTCATCGCCCTGATCGGCGGTCATACCTACAGCGTGGCTGGAGGTCTTTTCAACATAAACATTCTGCAGATTTGCAATTCTGTTGAGGGTCTTCTCGGTAGGTGCTGCATCAGTATATTTCAGAGTGGGGCGAACAAGGGCAAAAGCATTTGCGCCGGGCAGATGCTTGTCTAAGACCTCATCCAATGTGACCTTATAGATACCACCCGAGGGATCAAGGACTTCCTTCTTAGAGGACATATTATAGCTTCCGCCTGTGCCGCTGTTACTGGAGCAATGAATTACTTCATTGTTGCCTATGTACAGCATTGCGTGGCCCCAGCTGTCTTTTCTGTAGTTGATGATGTCGCCGGGCTGAATGGTATCGCGAACCTTCTGATACCACTCTTCTTTTTCCTCTGTCGTTGTAAGTGTTTTATCGCAGGTCAACGCATGCATATCAGTTGCCGCCTGAAGAGACGCGGTCGTCCAATGTACGATATCCAAACCGAGAGCTTCCTTATAAACGTCATAGGTAAATGCGGCGCAGTTACTGTAGATAGTGAACTGTCTGGTTGCATCCTCGGGGCTGTACTTATTTCTGTCAGCACGAAGGATCGCGCCCGACTTGATCAGGGGGTTATCCTCATACTGAACATATGTGCGGCGGGCATAATATGCCTCTGCAACTACCGCAAGTGCTTCCTGAACAACGGTATCATAGGTGCGGACTTCCTCTTCCTTGTCGGTTCCGCCAATGTCTATGGGGTTGTTGTTATCATTCTGATTTGTCTGGGGTTCTTTTTCTTCACCGCAGCCTGCAAGCATACCTAAAACGGTAATCAGCGCGAGTAGAAGCGCGATAATTCTTTTCATAGTGGACTCCTCCTGATTATATAAAAATTATTTCATAGACGGTCTGAATGCGGCAAACTTATAATATGCGGGCAGGCTCATCAAAGCGCCGTCACAATCTTCATCGGTCAGCACCTTGACCTTGCCATCGCTGGCTGTAACGCAAACGCCCTCGCCTCCGTAAACTATGACCTCATAATCTTCACATTTGGGATCTACCGCGGCAACTATAATATCTCCCGCCATTATCTCACGGGCAAAAATGCCGCTTGTCCGCACGCCGCAAAAAGCAGAACTTGTGGCGACATATCTGCCTCCGTACATTGTGGGAATTACCATATCAAAATACGGACTGCTTGTATCAAGTTCAAAATGTGTATCCGTACCCTTGTGAGGAGCAAATACACCATTCAAAGCATTCCGCAGGTTGCCGATAGCAAGAGAAATATTAGCTTTCTCATATACCTTTTCTGCAAGCGCCTCTTTACTGCACTCCGCGGAAGCAAGGCTCTTGCAAGCCGAAAGAATACTATCCTGCCGGTCTTCACTGAGGTGGTTTGCAATATACACCTTGGGACATCTTATATAGACGCCTCCCACCGAGCCGATGGTCTGTATATACTCACCCGTTTTGGCTTTATCGGTGACTCTTACCGAATATGCAAAGCGCGCGCTGTCCCCTTCGCCGAGGGTTATGCTCCAGCTGATGGAATCGCCCTCCACTGTGTCACCGCCCGATACATACTCGGTATTTTCGGGGACTGTGTCTTTTACTGTAACGGTGGTCTCGCTATCGCGGTCATTGCGGAGATAATAAGTAAAGGTTATCTCATCCCCGACCGCCGCCGTCTGTCCCGTTATGTGACTACACAGCTTTTCGGCAAAGATATCCTGCATATTCGCCACGCGGTTGGCGGCGCTTTCGGTAACGCAGGCATCTTTGTACTTCATCAAGGGTCTGACTATTGCAAAATTCAGCTCGCGGAAGAAGTATCTTCTCTCACTGTTTACATCAAAAAGCTCGTCCACAGACATATAAGCAATGCTGCCATTTGGCTCTACCTTGTCAGCCTTTGCCTCATAATCGTAGTTACCGCCGCCGGGAGCGCTGCTGTGAAGGATCTTATTATCGCCTATATAAAACATTGCGTGACCGCCGCCGCCCACATATTTGGGATCGTGACGGGAAACGATTATATCTCCCGGTCTCAATGCCGCGCGGTATGCTTTTTCCAATGTGGCTTTTTCCTCATCGGTCTCGTCGCCCCGCACTTCATAGCGGAAAGCGTGCATATCCCCTGCGGCTATCATCATTTCGGTACACCAAGTCACTATGTCTATACCCAATGCCTCTTTATAAATATCATAACAAAAAGCCGCGCAGTTGGTATAGCAGGTATGCTGTCTCGTACTGTCCTCAGGACCGTTGATATGTCTTTGCCAACGGTAAACAGGAGGCGAAACCACATTTCCCGCAACAAGACGGGTATCATCATATTGCAAATATACACCGCGGGCAAAATAAGCCTTTGCCGTAGCGATCAATGCCTCTATTCTGTTATC
>CAZOSH010000216.1:0-2614 GCA_964582395.1 uncultured Oscillospiraceae bacterium
TTCCACTGCAGGCGGATATGTTCCATCTTTTACAGGTTGGAGAACATCGCACATTTCTGCTATCTTATTAGGGTTTTCCACAACGATCTCAAAGGCCTTTTTCTTGCCGAGATAGTCAAACTCTTCGAGCATTTGATCGGTAGATTTAAATGAAAAATCCTGAGCATCGGAGTTAATTGTGAAACCCTTACTCTTCATCAATATATCACGATAGATCTTGTCCTCTTTATTAATGTAGTGTACGTCACCCGTTGCGCAAACAGGCTTGCCTAAGGCGTCACCTAATTTTATTACAGTACGGTTAAACTCCCTTATCTGATCAACGGAAGATACCGTGCCGTCTTCAATCATAAAGATATTATTGCTGACAGGCTGAACCTCAAGATAATCGTAAAAGGAAGCAATACGCATAAGCTCGCTCCAAGGTTTACCCGCAACAATTGCACGATACAATTCACCTGCTTCGCAAGCGGAACCGAAAATAAAGTTCTCTCTGCATGCTTCAAGCTTGGACATAGGGATTATGGGGAAACGCTTAAAATGCTTAAGATGAGCATCGGAAATAAGTTTATAAAGCTGTCTTACACCTGCCTGATTCTTAACTAAGATTATAAAGTGATTGGTTTTACCGTGTACAGAATCATCACTTTGACGCATTGAAATAAGCGCCTGATTAATCTCATCAACTCTATTAATACCTTTTTCACTATTAAGTCTTTTAACAAAATTATTGAAGATCACAGCCAAAACATCACAGTCATCCGATGCCCTATGATGATTAAACTTGAGTCCTAACGCGTCAGCAACATTATTAAG
This sequence comes from uncultured Oscillospiraceae bacterium, assembly GCA_964582395.1. Classification (GTDB taxonomy): domain Bacteria; phylum Bacillota; class Clostridia; order Oscillospirales; family Butyricicoccaceae; genus RGIG3513. Next base: position 817 of record CAZOSH010000216.1, read on the forward strand.
CTTATGCTTGGGCAACTGAGGCATAAGAGCCCTTGCCATCTCCACTGTATCAATGGAACAGAAAGAGCGCTTAATTCCAAGTTTATTGCAAGCGGCAACGAGGAAAGATACGTCAAAGTCTGCATTATGAGCGCATAAAGGTCTGTCCCCGCAAAAATCAATAAATGCAGGGAAAATATTCTCTATACAGTCGGCATCAGCAACAGTTTGATTGCTAATACCAGTAAGTTCTGTGATCTTATAAGGTATCGCCTGAACAGGCTTTACATAACTATGGTATCTTTCTTTAACTTCACCATTTTGCACTATAGCTGCTGCGATTTCAATGATCTCACAGTTCTTAGGATCCAAGCCAGTTGTTTCCAAGTCAAATACAACAATTTCATCGAAAATTCCTGCATCCGTATCACCCTTAACAGCTCTGCCCTTCGCAATATCGTTTACACAATATGCCTCGACACCATAGATTACCTTTATGTTATTCTTCTTTGCCGCTGAAGCTGCTTCGGGATATGCCTGTACAACTCCGTGGTCAGTAATAGCAATAGCAGGATGACCCATATTTGCCGCAAGCTTAATTACTTCACCCGGATCACAAAGAGCATCCATAGTTGACATATTTGTATGCAAGTGCAATTCTACACGCTTATGTTCCGCATTATCCTGACGACTCTGCTTCTTTGTCTCAATAATAGCTGTCGGTGAAACTGTTATATCACCTTCGTATTTGTTATACGAAGAAATGCCCTGTACAATTACTTGCATTCCGGGTTTAACGGCCTTAAGGAGTTGTTTCGCGACCTCAGTATCAAAAAGCTTTGAAACTCTTACGGCTCCTGTAGCATCGGAAATATCCATTGTAACACTCGTTTTGTCCTTACCGCTTAACTGACGATCGCTTGTAAAGAAAACGACTCCCTCAAAGCTTACTCTGCCGGAATCAGCGAGAATATCCTCAATGGGAATAATCGCGCCACTGTTCAATTTTCCATAAATAAGAACTCCGTCAGATCCATCCTTGTTCACCTTTTTACCATCTGACTTTTTCTTAAACTCGGTAACAACCGCCTGTTTTGACGGGCTTTTTGCCTGATAAGATACTTTTGCTGCGTTCTCCTGTTCTGCCATCTCTTTTAAAAGCTTTGCATACTCTTCTTCACGCTTTTTAATAATATCTTCACCCATCGTTTCATCTCCGTCAAAAACAAGAGACAGCTTACATTGTTTACCGATTATATCATTGATCGATAATCTGATTTCATTTGTCAAATCATCAAAGCGGTTTTTAACTTCAAAGTTTGACAGGATGATCGTGACATTATTATCATCTATATTAATCTCTGCATTTTCACAACCATAAGCAAGTGAAGGATATTTATGGGCGATTGCTTTTTTTATCTTTTCAGGCACAGACTCAGTTTTGACTGTTTCTATAATCAAATCAGCATCTGTTTTTTCTGCTCGTTCTACCAACAATTCAATCGCATTATCCAACATCGCATCATCATGATCCACAAATGCTATATATTTCCCCTTTGCCAATTCAATCCCATTATTTCTAGTATGACAAATCCCCATGTTATCCTGATGGATAACATGGAAGGATATTGACAAATCTTTCTTTTCAATGAATCTATCCAAGACAGCTCTCGTACCATCTTTTGATCCGTCATTAATCACAATAACTTCAATATTTTTATAGGTTTGACAATCAAGTTTCGAAAGTGTTTTTTCAATAAACTTTTCTGCATTATATACAGGCATTATTATCGAAACCAATGGTTTAGTATTTATCATA
>CAZOSH010000217.1:0-2608 GCA_964582395.1 uncultured Oscillospiraceae bacterium
ATCGGCAAGACCCTGACCATTGATGAACTGTTCGATATGGGCTATGAAGCTGTATTCGTAGGTTCCGGTGCAGGTCTGCCCAACTTTATGAATATCCCCGGCGAGGCACTCAAGGGCGTTTATTCCGCTAACGAGTTCCTTACCCGCAGCAACCTGATGAAGGCATATCTTGATAACCCTGTAACCCCCATTATGAAGGGCGGCAAGGTAGCAGTAGTCGGCGGCGGTAACGTTGCAATGGACGCTGCAAGAACCGCACTCCGTCTGGGCGCAGACAAGGTATATATCGTATATCGCCGCAGTATGGAAGAGCTTCCTGCAAGAAAGGAAGAAGTCGAGCATGCAATCGAAGAGGGAATCGACTTCCAGCTTCTGCGTAACCCCGTTGAGATCCTGGGCTACAACAACCCCGAAGATCCCAGAGATCCCAAAAACGGCTGCGTTATCGGTATGAAGTGCATCAAGATGGAACTTGGCGAGCCCGATGCAAAGGGCAGACGTCGTCCCGTCGAGATCGAGGGCAGCGAGTTTGTACTTGATGTTGACACCGTTATTATGTCCATCGGAACATCTCCCAACCCCCTGATCAAGAGCACCACCAAGGGCCTGGAGGTCAATGCCAAGGGCGGTATCATCGTCAACGAAGACGGACTTACTTCCCGCGAAGGCGTTTATGCAGGCGGCGACGCTGTAACAGGCGCAGCAACCGTTATCTCTGCAATGGGCGCAGGCAAGACCGCTGCTGCCGCTATTGACGAGTATCTCAGCAAATAATTAAACCCGTATGGAATAAAAGAGGATCTGTCGGGGATTTCCCGACAGACTCTCGATTCACATAAATAATAAGAATAAGGAGAAAACAAAATGAGCGCACAATTCGATTTTGCAGTTGTTGACAAGATTCTGGACGCCCATAATTGTAAGCAGTCCGGTATTATTGCCATACTGCAAGAGATCCAGGAGCATTATCACTATCTGCCCCGGGATATTTTCCCCTATCTTGCTGAAAAGCTTGATATGAGCGAAGCTGAAATCTACAGCGTAGCAACCTTCTACGAAAACTTCTCTCTTGAACCCAAGGGAAAGTATGTTATCAAGATCTGCGACGGCACCGCTTGCCACGTTCGCCGCTCTATCCCCATCCTTGAGCGTATCCGTGCTGAGCTTGGCCTGAGCGCAAGCAAGAAGACCACCGACGACCTTAACTTCACTGTTGAGACCGTTTCCTGCTTGGGCGCTTGCGGTCTGGCACCCGTACTTACCGTCAATGATGTAGTACATCCTGCAATGACCCCCGATAAGGCATCCGCACTGCTTAAGGAACTGAAGGAGGAAATTGCAAATGCTTAAGAACAGAGAAGAACTGAAGGCCTATCGCGAGGCGGCTATTGCTGCTTACGGCGCACAGGCTGAAAAGATTATCGTTTGCGCAGGTACAGGCTGCGTAGCAGGCGGCTCCCTTAAGATCTATGACCGCCTTAAGGAACTGATGGAAGAAAAGGGTCTTCACGTTGCAGTAGAGCTTGAAGTTGACCCCCACGACGAGACAGTAGGTCTCAAAAAGAGCGGTTGCCACGGCTTCTGCGAAATGGGTCCTCTGGTCCGTATCGACCCTCAGGGTTGGCTTTACACCAAGGTCAAGATTGAGGATTGCGAAGAGATCGTCGAGAAGACCATCTGCAAGGGCGAGCATATTGAGCGCCTTGCATACACCAAGTGTGATTGCATCTACAAGAAGCAGGACGAGATTCCTTTCTATGCACGTCAGACCCGTCTGGTTCTGGAGCACTGCGGAAAGATCGACGCTACTTCTATCCGTGAATATTTGGCTATCGGCGGTTACACCGCTTATGAAAAGGCTCTGTTTGATATGACCGCTGACGATATCGTCGGTGAGATCAGCAAGTCTGCACTCCGTGGTCGTGGCGGCGGCGGATTCCCCATGGGCAAGAAGTGGGAGCAGGTAAAGCGTCAGAAGGCTCTGCCCAAGTATGTCGTATGTAACGGCGACGAAGGTGACCCCGGCGCATTTATGGATCGTTCCATCATGGAAGGCGACCCCCACAGAATGCTGGAAGGCATGATGATCGCAGGTCTGGCTACCGGTGCTTCCGAAGGCTATATCTACGTTCGTGCCGAGTATCCTCTGGCTGTCGACCGTCTGCGCACTGCTATTGCTCAGGCTGAAGAGCTTGGTCTGTTGGGTGATAACATCCTGGGCACAGGTTTCAGCTTCCATATGCACATCAACCGCGGTGCAGGCGCATTCGTTTGCGGCGAAGGCTCTGCTCTGACCGCTTCTATCGAAGGCAAGCGCGGCTTCCCCCGCGTAAAGCCCCCCCGTACTGTTGAAAACGGCCTGTTTGATAAGCCCACAGTACTTAACAACGTTGAAACCTTTGCTAACGTAGCAGAGATCATCCGCAAGGGCGCAGATTGGTATCTGGGCATCGGCACCGAGACCAGCCCCGGCACCAAGGCATTTGCTCTTACCGGTAACATCTCCAACACCGGACTTATCGAAGTTCCTATGGGCACCACCCTGCGCGAGATCATCTTTGAGATCGGCGGAGGTATGCGCGGCGACGGCGAGTTCAAGGCTGTCCAG
>CAZOSH010000218.1:0-2604 GCA_964582395.1 uncultured Oscillospiraceae bacterium
CTTCTCCTCAAGGAGAAGCCTTGGAGTACGCCGCTTCGCTACCTCAAGGAGAAGGCATTTGACAAGGGAAGCCGAGGGGGCGAGGATAATAGAAAACCCCACAGCGTCGGGCTGTGGGGATGTTGGTCAATATGGAAAAACCTTTAAACCTTACTCACCTATTACAGCCAAACGCGAAAAAGCCTTACCAAAATAAAAGTAGGTAAAGCTAAAAAAGTAAAAGTATGCAGCTGCCATGATTTTGTGAGTCATGATTCTATTCTCCTGCAAGTAATATACAGATTATAACACCCCGATTTTTCTATGTCAAGACGACATTTTTGATTATCTGTGTATTTTATTATCAAAATTATCTATCGCCCAGATATTTGGCTTTTGTGGCGGCGCCGCCGCGGATGTGCCGTTCCTCTTTGTTCCTTTGAAGAATTGGTTGAGTCTTTTCATAAAGTGCCTTGTTGATATGTCTCAGGCGTGTGGTAACATCCTTATGTACCGTGGATTTTGACACCCCGAATCGCTTTGCCGCCGCACGCACGGTCGCCCCCGTTTCGCAAATAAACTGTGCCAACTCGATACATCGCTCGTCTACATTCCATTTCACCGGCTACCACCTCATTAAAGTATGCTGTGGTATGTATATGAAATGAAAACAAAAACTATCCCATAAAAGGAACTATTACATTCTTTTTTCATAAGCTTATTCTATGATAAAAGTCAATATCTATATATTGAAACCATAAAAATACGACAGGTTAAATATATCTCTAAGATGTTTTTTCTAATTATAGTTATTCTTCCATTTAGAGAAAAAACTCAATAAGGTTACAACAGCAGGAATGTACTGTATAAACACCCCTGCTGTATTTGTTTATTTATTTCCTTTTGCACGATTATGCGTTTTGCAAAGCATTTGACAGTTGCTAATATCGGAAGTTCCACCTTTGCTCCACGCCGTAACATGATCAGCATCCATTTCGCTGTATTTCCAGATACGTTTGGCATTATTATCGTGTCCCAAGGCACACAAGGGACAGTTAGATACTTCTTTCGCTGTTGCAGTATCGGTCTGTTGCGTATAGACCGCTTTTTTTGTGGATTCTTCAAAAATACGAATGTCAAGCAAGCGAGTATCGGTGCAGCCTCCTAAGATGTATTCAAATATACCCCTACGGTTTTTAACAGCACCATCAGCATATAATTTGTGCACAAGTTTTGAAACCTCGGCAGGATCATAAGGATTATGATGGTATGTCTCAAATAATTTTCCCCACTCAAGCCCCTTCATTTCGCTTTCAACATCATCAAAAACGCCAGAAATCCAATCTATTACACTGGTAAAATATGCCTTTAATTCAGTAATATTGGTATCATACCTGTGTTCACTCAAATATGTATCAACAACATCATCCTCGGAGCTTTTCGTAGCCCACTCCAAAGCGGTGCGAAGGTAATCTTGCCTTAGAACATCTCCTTTGATATAAGCACTCCATTTCTGGATGTTTGAATTATTACTGTTACTGAACTCTTCTTTTGCTAAAGATACGAAAGATCCAGAGTATACCGCGTTTGAAATTTCTTGGTGGTTTAGGGGAATACCGGCGATATTTATGGTTTTGAACCACGCCTTTATTTCGCTTTCCTCTCCCTCACAGATATATATTGTTAGTGGAGTTTCGCAGATTTTCTTTCTTTCATCGGCAGGCATCTTTGAATAGTAGTGTGGCAGACCATCTTCACCGAATAGAGGAAACTTATCAGTTAAAAATCGACCCAAACTAGTGATTCGCTGCTGTCCATCAAGAACTTCATACTTATCTTCACCGATCTTGTTGAAATACAGTAAGCCGAGAGGATATCCCTTTAGGACAGAATGAATAACCGCTTCTTCCATTTTCTGCTTTGCATAGAGATAGTTGCGCTGATATTCAGGCTGAATAACCAGCTTACCAGATAAGCCAAAAAGCCCCTTTCCTTCCAACTCATTATAAACAAAACCTTTACATATTTGCTCAATAGTTATATCTGTTCGCAGCATCGTTTTCATAACTTAACCTCTTTCGAATCAAAATTCTCGGGTAAACACTAATTAAATATCCATCGGAATTATCTGCCATATAAAAAACCGTATTTTCAGGTTTTACAGCAACACGAATCGCGGCTCTCGTGTTCACCTTGCCGCCACTTTGCTGTGTGCCATTTTTATTATATTGAATTGCATTTTTATAATACTTCGTCATTTCATACTCAACAGTATTTCCTAAGGTTATACCTACAATCTCAAATTGCTCCGGGCAATGTTGAAATAAGAATGTAATGGGAACACCCATAACGCCATTACACTTTTCTTCTGATGAACAAGCGCTTGTATCTGCGCTCGCCGCCGACAAGCGGCTGAGCAATTCCGCTTGCGGAATCCCACAATCCTGCCGAGAATCCCTTTCCTTCGCTCTCTGTTGCGCCGATAATTTCAAACTGTTCGGGGTTGAAACGCTCGACGAAGGTGATTGGGACGCCCATAATACCGTTACATCTTGCGTCTGATGATGATCCTGAAGTAAGGCGTAATTCGTGTCTGTCTGTCTGTCTGTCTGTCTGTCTGTCTGT
>CAZOSH010000219.1:0-2570 GCA_964582395.1 uncultured Oscillospiraceae bacterium
TTGCTTCCTTGACGGACGCGATGTTCAGCCCGGCACCGCACCCGGATATATCAGACAGCTGCAGGAAAAAATAGACAGTCTTGACGGTGACATTGCCATCGGCTCGGTCAGCGGCAGATATTACGCAATGGACCGTGACAAGCGTTGGGAGCGTGTGCTGTTGGCATACCGCACCCTGACCGGCCAGAATGCCTATATTCCCTCCGCAGCCGCACCTGCCGATATCAAGTTCAGCTCTGCTCCCGCCGATGAGGTTCAGGCAAGCTGTGACGCAGGCGAGACCGACGAGTTTGTCCGCCCCTTCTCGGTTGCAGGCGATTATATCACAAGTGAAGACAGTGTTATCTTCTTCAACTATCGTCCCGACCGCGCAAGAGAGATCACCGCAACACTGGTGGATGATGACTTTGACGGATTTGTCCGTGAAAAGGCAATCAAGCCCCGTTATGTGTGTATGACTCAGTATGATGCAAATATGCCCAACGTTGAGATTGCGTTTCCTCCCCAGGATCTGAGCAATGTTTTCGGCGAGTATATTTCCAAGAAGGGTCTTACCCAGCTGAGACTGGCAGAAACCGAAAAATACGCCCACGTGACCTTCTTCTTCAACGGCGGCAGAGAAGCTCCCTTTGAAGGTGAAGAGCGCAAGCTAGTTGCTTCCCCCAAGGTTCCCACCTATGATACAGTGCCCGCAATGAGCGCGCCCGAGGTCAAAAAGGAAGCCGAAGCAGCTATCAAATCAGGCGCTTTTGATATTATCATTCTTAACTTTGCAAACTGCGATATGGTCGGCCATACAGGTAACTTTGAAGCAGCGCGCATAGCATCCGAGGTTGTCGACACCTTAGTAGGTGAGCTTGTTGAGCTTACTCACTCCTTGGGCGGTACTGCGGTCATCACCGCTGACCACGGCAATGCCGAAAAGATGCTGGATGAAAACGGTGATCCCTTCACCGCTCACACCTGCGCCCCCGTTCCCTTTATTGTCACCGACCGCAAGGTAGCTCTCCGCGACAGCGGCGCTCTTTGCGATATCGCACCTACCCTGCTTGACCTTTTAGGTCTTGAAAAGCCCGTTGAAATGTCGGGCGAATCACTTATTGATCACAATGCAGATCCATTAAAATATAATAAAGAAGGAGACAATGCAAGCATATGAAAAAGTATCTTGAAATCATCGATGTCCATGGCCGTGAAGTAATCGACAGCCGTGGCAACCCCACAGTTGAAGTTGAAGTTCTGGTCGACGACGGCCAGCAGTCCTTCTGCGGCAGAGCTGCAGTTCCCTCCGGTGCTTCTACCGGTATCTATGAGGCTTGCGAGCTTCGTGACGGCGATAAGAGCCGCTACATGGGCAAGGGCGTTGAGAACGCTGTTAACAATGTTAACACCGAGATCGCTGACGCTCTTACCGGTATGAACGCTCTTGATCAGGTCGCTATTGACAAGCTGATGATCGAGCTGGACGGCACTCCCAACAAGAGCCGCCTCGGCGCTAACGCTATCCTGGGCGCTTCTTTGGCAGTTGCAAAGGCAGCAGCAGAAGCTCTGGGCCAGACCCTTTACAATTACATTGGCGGCATCAACGCCAAGACCCTTCCCGTTCCCATGATGAACATCCTCAACGGCGGTGCACACGCTACCAACAACGTTGACATTCAGGAGTTCATGATCATGCCCGTTTCCGCTCCCTCCTGGAAGGAAGCTCTCCGCCGTTGCGCAGAAGTTTTCCACACCCTGAAGGTCGTTCTTAAGGAAAACGGCACTCCCGCTGCAGGCGTAGGTGACGAAGGCGGTTACGCTCCCAACCTGAAGAAGGATGAGGATGCTCTTAAGGTTATCGTTGCTGCTATCGAAAAGGCAGGCTACAAGCCCGGTGAGGACTTTATGATCGCTATCGATGCTGCTACCTCCGAGTGGTACAACGACGAGACCGGCTGCTACGATCTGCCCAAGGCAAAGAAGACCATGACCAAGCAGCAGATGGTCAATATGTGGAAGAAGTTTGCTGACACCTACCCCATCATCTCTCTTGAAGATGGTATGGGCGAAAACGATTGGGAAGGCTGGAATATGCTGACCAAGGCTATCGGCGACCGCGTACAGTTGGTTGGTGACGACCTGTTTGTTACCAATGTTGAGCGTCTGTCCACCGGTATCGAAAAGGGTGTTGCTAACGCTATCCTTATCAAGGTAAATCAGATTGGTACTCTTACCGAGACTCTTGATGCTATCCAGATGGCAAACCGCGCAGGTTATACCGCTGTTGTTTCTCACCGTTCCGGTGAAACCGAGGACACCACCATTGCTGACATCTCCGTTGCTCTCAACGCAGGTCAGATCAAGACCGGTGCTCCCAGCCGTACCGACCGTGTTGCTAAGTACAACCAGCTGCTCCGCATCGAAGAAGAGCTGGGCGACAGCGCTGAGTATCTCGGCCGCAAGGCATTCTTCAACCTCGCAAAATGAAAAAGCTTGTTGCATTAACGCTGATATTTATACTTCTTCTTACCGGCTGCAGTACTCCTGCAGCCGATAAGGACAAGGATCAGCCTGCCGATAAAGGCGAT
>CAZOSH010000220.1:0-2564 GCA_964582395.1 uncultured Oscillospiraceae bacterium
TTTTTAACACGCTCGCCCAAAAGTATTCTGCATATAAGTCCTATACGGATAGCACCTGCTGTATGGGAAGAAGAAGGTCCTACCGTTATAGGTCCAAGTACATCAAAAAGTCCGATTGCCATATTAGTCTCCTTGTTTTTATTGTCTCCAAGGCAAATTATACAATAGCAAAAGTTCGATTGCAACAGCAATAATATCCATAATTGAAAAAATAAAAAATACTGCACAAAAACCATGTACCGTTTTTGTGCAGTATGTATAAAAATCGTAATTTAAAGCACTTTGGACAAGAAAAGCTGCAGTCTGGGATGTTGGGGATTTGAGAAAAACTCCTCGGGAGCATTCTCTTCCAATATCTTTCCGCCATCCATAAATATAACGCGGTTGCCAACCTCCCGGGCGAAGCCCATTTCGTGGGTTACCACAACCATGGTCATATCGTCGTTTGCAAGGTCACGCATAACCTGCAGAACCTCACCGACCATTTCGGGGTCAAGCGCTGAGGTAGGCTCGTCGAAGAGCATAACATCGGGCTGCATACAAAGGGCGCGGACAATGGCGATACGCTGCTTCTGACCACCTGACAGCTGAATGGGATATGCATCGGCGCGGTCTTCAAGACCGACCTTGGCAAGCAGAGCCAAAGCGGTTTGCTTTGCCTCTTCAAGGGGAATGTTCTTGACCTTGGTGGGCGCAAGGGTAAGGTTTTCCATAACCGTCATATGAGGGAACAGATTAAAATGCTGAAACACCATTCCCATACGCTGACGGTGGAGGTTGATGTCCACCTTCTTGTCGGCAATATTGACACCGTCAAAAATTACCTCGCCCTCGGTGGGGGTCTCAAGCAGATTCAGCGAGCGGAGCAGGGTGGATTTGCCGCTTCCAGAAGGACCTACGATAACAACAACATCGCCCTTGTAGATGTCAAGGTTGCAATCGTCAAGAGCGGTTATCTTGGGGGAGAAGCGCTTGGTCAGGCCTTTTATGCTGATGATGGGGTTATCTCTTGTCTCCACGGCGCATTCTCCTTTCAAGTAATTCTATAAGCTTTCCTGCGGGGTAGTTGATGCAGAAATATATTGCCGCTGCAAGCAAATAGGGGGACATACTGAGGAAGGTTGCTCCCGCAGTGGTTTTTGCTGCCCACATGATTTCATACATACCGATAGCACCGCAAAGGGAAGATTCCTTGATCATGGTGATAAGCTCGTTTGCCAGAGAGGGAAGGATGTTTTTTATTGCCTGGGGCAAAACAACATATCTCATACTCTGTCCCGAGGTGAGACCTAAGGATCGTGCCGCCTCGCCCTGTCCTTGATCGACAGCAAGAATACCGCCGCGGATGATCTCGGCAACGTAAGCGGCACTGTTCAGCGCAAGGGTAATGGTTCCGGGAATGAACATTGCTATGTTGACAAATCCGAAAATGTAATAGGTGGGTATCTTGATCATAGAAAAGACGCCCAGATATATAATAGACAACTGAACATACAGCGGGGTGGAGCGGAAGACCGCGATATAGGCACCCGCAAGCATATTGAGAAACTTATTTTTGCTCAAGCGCATAAGAGCCAGTCCCAATGCTGGAATAATAGCTATCAGCACCGCACCCAAAGCAAGCAGCAGGGTGTAGGCTATACCCTGTGTGAAGTAGGGCAGATACTTGGGCAAAAAGGAAAAGTTGAACATTGTGTCTATTATCGTTTTAAAAGTAGATAAAGCGACAGGTGTCATACAAAACTCCTTATTTTATACTGTCAAAGAACCGCTTCACTGCGTGAAGCTGGGTTCTTTTCGACATTTTGGCTCCGCACTGCGGTGCGGTTTCGCTGTTTTTCTGCGGAAAAACAGCGGGTAGTGGTGTTTTTGCCCGGCACATGTCCGTGCAAAAACGGATTTTTTAGAAAAACTTCCAAAGGTTTGGAAGTTTTTTTGACATAAACACCGGTCGCCCGTTGAGCGGCCGGTGTTTTAAAGTTATATCAAATTAGTTGGATGCGGACTCGGAAAGTTTAACAGCCTCATCCATCCAGCTCACAAGCAGGCCTTCTTCTTTAGCCTTTGCGATAGCGGCGTTGATGGTGGGCAGCAGGTTCTTGGGGTCGCCCTTCTTAACTGCTACGCGGTAGGGAGCTGCAACACCCAGAGCGACATCGGAGATGACCAGATCGGGGTTGGTCTCGGCATACTGACGTGCAACTGCAGCGTCGAGAACAACAGCGTCACACTTGTTGAAGATCAGCTGATTGATCAGATCGGGAACGGTGGTCAGGGAAAGGAGCTTTGCGCCGGTCATATCATTGGTGACCAGGTCTTCCTTGGTGGTAGCAGCCTGAGCGCCTACGGTCTTGCCGCTGAAATCGGCAATGGCCTTGTAGTTTGCGGTGTCAGCCTTGCGGACAAGGATCATAGGAGGCTCGTCGGTGTAGTAAGGATCGGAGAAATCAGCTTCCTTTGCGCGTTCGGGGTCTTCTTCCATAGCGGCAATGACCATATCAATGGTGCCGTTCTTCAGTTCCTGGATGAGGAAGTCAAAGCCGATATCCTTGATCTCGATCTCC
>CAZOSH010000221.1:0-2563 GCA_964582395.1 uncultured Oscillospiraceae bacterium
GGGAAGGCAAGATGCCGACTAAAGATTATCGGGGAGTTTTTAGAACGCCATTTACCACATTTGTGGTTGTAAGGCACAGAGCGTAGATAAATTCCTTTTGATAAGCCTATATTCGGTCGGTGGTCATATCAAAGAGAAAGGAGAGTATATCCGACAGAGTCGGCGGATAGAAGGGGAGCGCCTTGTATCTTGTATTTTGCGATGGGAACCCGTGTTTCGGGGTGAGAGGAGAAAAGGGATTCTCGACCGAACAAAGCGTTACGCTTTGACTAAAAAGCAAAAGAGGTATAAAAATGAAAGGTAAACAAAGCTTACTTACACTGTTGGTGCTCGCTATGTTGGTGGCTCTGGGGGTAGTTATCTCTCCCATTCTGCGTGTTGAGGGAATGTGCCCTATGGCGCATTTTATAAATATTGTGTGTTCGGTGCTTTTAGGCCCCTGGTATTCTCTGCTTTGCGCCGTGGCGATCGGCATAATCCGAATGATCACAATGGGTATTCCGCCGCTGGCACTTACCGGCGCGGTATTCGGCGCTTTTTTGTCCGGTGTGTTTTACAGACTGTCAAAAGGAAAGATCATCTTTGCGGTTTTGGGAGAGATCATCGGAACAGGCTTTATCGGGGCGGTTGCATCCTATCCCGTAATGACATTTATTATGGGCAAGGAAGGCTTGACTTGGTTGTTTTATGTGCCCTCATTCGTATGCGGAACCCTTATCGGCGGAAGCATTGCCTATGCCTTCCTGCGTAAAATGGCAGGAAGCGGAGTGCTTGTCAAAATACAGACATCCTTAGGCGCCACGGGATATACCGACAAGACGAGCATTGCATCAAATGCTGTCACTATAGCTGCATTGGGAGTGGTGCTTTTTGTGGTCATCAAGGTGCTTGCCGATATGTTCTCGCTCAGCGATATAATTTGGAACTGTATTGCGTATGCCGCATTGGGTGCGCTTATTGCCGCGGCAGTAATATATTTTGCTGTCGGTAAGATAAAGGAGGCAAAGAAGAGTGAATGATATTATTTCCCGCTTGAGGGAAAACAGACCTCTGATACACTGCATCGTGGGACCCGTGGCATCAAACTTTTGCGCCAACGGAGCGTTGGCAATAGGGGCGCGACCAATTATGGCAGAGCATCCCCTGGAAAGTGCGGAGATCACCGCATCTGCCAAAGGGCTGCTGCTCAATATGAGCGGAATGACCGACGGAAAAATGCAGGCAATGGCTGCGTCTGCCCAAATTGCCGCAGAAAAAACCATTCCGACGGTCATAGATGCGGTAGGAGGTGCCTGCTCGGAATTGCGCAGAGGGTTTGTTTTTGAACTTATAGATAAAGTGTCTCCTGCTGTGCTGAAGGGTAATTACTCTGAGATCTATGCCTTATATGACGAGCAGTACAGATCGTCGGGTGTGGACAGCGACAAAAGCATAGACGAAAACAGCGTACAAAAAGCCGCGGTTGCATTGGCAAAAAAATACAAAACAGTAGTACTTGCCAGCGGAAAGACCGATATCATTACCGCCGGCGGCAAGGTGATAAAAATCAAAAACGGGGTGGCTCAACTGGGCAGTATAACCGCGACAGGCTGTCTTTTGGGCACCTTATGCGCTTGCTTTGCATCATCGGAAAACCCGATGCTTGCCGCATATTTTGCCTGCGCCGCGCTGGGCATTTGCGGAGAACGGGCAGAAACACCCAAAGGCTCGGGCAGCTTTATGTATAATTTGCTTGATGAACTGTCACACATCAGTGATGCCGATATAGCTGAAAATATAAAGATGGAGGAAGAGTATTTTGAAGAAGCTTGATACAACACTTTATTTCATTACCGACAGTACGGGACTTGACCGCGATGACTTTCTTCGCATAACCGAGGCGGCGCTTTCGGGCGGCGCGACCATTGTCCAGATAAGAGAAAAGAATAAGACCACTCGGGAATATATTGATTTTGCCGCCGATGTGCACAAGCTGGCACAAAAATATAATGTTCCCCTTATAATTGATGACAGAATAGACGTGGCTTTGGCTGTAGGCGCAGAGGGGGTTCATTTGGGTCAGACCGATATGCCTATAGATGTTGCGCGGAGCATATTGGGCGATGGCTTTATAATCGGTGCTACCACCAAGACGGTAGAGCAGGCAAAAGAGGCACAGGCAAAGGGCGCTGACTATCTTGGTGTGGGCGCAATATATCCCACTACAACAAAGGTGCAGACGGTGCTGACTCCCGTTTCTACCCTCATAGACATATGTAAGGCGGTGGATATTCCCGTCAATGCCATAGGCGGACTTAATAAAGATAATGTGTATGTGCTTGAAAATACCGGCATTTCGGGGCTCTGTGTGGTTTCGGCAATTATGAAAGCACAAGACCCAAAAGATGAAACAGAAACATTATTAAAGCTTGCAAAGGAACTTAAAAAATGATTAAAGGTGCAATTTTTGATCTTGACGGAACTCTACTGGATTCTATGAGCATATGGGACAGCGTGGGTGTGGATTACCTGCTGTCAATGGGCTATACTCCCAAGGACGGGCTGAAAGAAAAGTTTAAGAATA
>CAZOSH010000222.1:0-2533 GCA_964582395.1 uncultured Oscillospiraceae bacterium
CTCCCTATGTATTCGACTTTCGTGAACGTTTGCAGATAAACGGTCAGCTGCCCGATGGGCAGCTGATTGCTGATGCGCTTGAAAGCATGATTCCTGCTCTTGATGAGATGAAATCCGAGGGCAGGGAGTGTACTGAGTTTGAAACGCTTACAGCGCTTGCATTTGTGCTTTTTGCGAGAGAAAATTGCGATTTTGTGGTTTTAGAGGTAGGTATCGGCGGAAAAAAAGACTGCACCAATGTTATTGATCCGCCCGTTGTTGCTTGCATTACCAATATCGGACTTGACCATACAAATATGCTTGGTGATACTATCACCGATATTGCAAAAGCCAAATGTGGCATAATTAAAAAAAGCTCTCGTGTTGCAGCATACTGTGATTTGAACCCAGAAGCAAAAGCTGTTTTAGATGATGTAACAAGCCTGTACGATATCTTGCCTAATATTGTAGATTTAAGTACTGTAAAGGATATTTGCTGTACAGGAAATGGGTCGTCGTTTGTTTACAAAAACCGGAATTTCAATGTTTCAATGATAGGTCTGCATCAAGTCAAGAATGCTTTGAATGTCATCGGAATATGTGAAGAGCTTAATAAAGCGGGTATTATAATAAGCGATGACAATATAGCCGATGGAATAAAGGAAGTTTCTCTCGTAGGCAGACTTCAGATAGCAAGAGAAGAACCGATGTGTATTCTTGATGGCGCACATAATCCTGATAAGATCGCAAGTGTTTGTGATGCAATAGATAGTTTCTACAGTGATAAAAGAATTATTACCGTATTCGGTATGCAAAGAAAAAAGGATTATATGAAGTCTATTCCTGAAATTGCAAAGCGTAGTGATATATTTATCGTGACCGAGCCCAATGAAGTCAAGGATGCTTTGACAGCAGAGGAAATAGGCGATATTGCGGTAAACTATTGTTGCAATGTTTTACGCTGTAAAGATCCGGTCATGGCAGCTAAACTTGCTTTAGGAATAAGTAATGATGATGATTTAATTATCTCTTGCGGTTCTTTATATCTTATTTCCGATGTTCGTAAGGGAGTTTGCCCTTAAAACGACGGAAAACGACATATATACTGTTATAAAATAACTATGGGACAAGCCCATAGTTATTTTTTTATTTGGAGGGATCAATTTGACAGTGTCATATAATGAGAACGGCGGCAGGCTTGAAATCGAATTGTTTGGTGAATTAGGTCATCACGAGGCAATAGATGCAATGGAGAATATTTCTGCCCTATATGAATGCGTTGCACCCAAAGAAGTGATATTAGATTTAGGCGGTCTATCTTTTATGGATAGCTCGGGAATTGCCGTAGTAATGCGAACAAAAAAATTATGTGACGTAGATGGAATTAATGTCAGCGTTAGAAATGTCCCAAGACATGCTCTTAAAGTACTATCAGCAGCAGGCATTAATAAGCTTGTAAGATTTATATAATGGAGGACTTACATAATGAAAAAATCGATAAATAAACTTGTTATGAGATTTCCAAGCAGGAGCTTAAATGAAGGTTTTGCCAGAAGCGCAGCAGCTGCATTTATTGCTCAATTGGATCCTACTGTTGATGAAATTAGCGATATTAAAACTGCCATTTCCGAAGCAGTCACTAACTGTATTGTTCATGCATACAGAGATTCTTTTGGGTTAATTACCCTTACTGTTGAGTTATTTGAAGACAATTTTGTTGAGATTACAGTGCGGGATAAAGGCTGCGGCATTGAGGATATAAAACAAGCCTGCGAACCTATGTATACAACAGGCGGGCAGGAAAGAAGCGGAATGGGCTTTACTATTATGGAAAGTTTTATGGATAGTATGAAGGTGCGCTCGGTTGTTGGAAAAGGTACGGTAGTGAGGATGAAAAAACGAATTAGCATCAGAGGAAATACATAATGCTCTCTTTAATCAGCAAAGCTAAAAACGGTGATAATGATGCAATGAATTGTTTGGTGCGTGAAAACTCAGCACTTATACATAGTATTGTGAAGCGATTTATCGGCAGAGGAGTTGAAGGAGAAGACTTATATCAACTTGGATGTATTGGCTTTGTTAAGGCAGTCAGAGGATATGATGAGAGTTTTGGTACTCAGTTTTCAACCTATGCCGTTCCCAAAATAGCAGGAGAAATTAAACGGTTTTTAAGAGATGACGGGATCATAAAGATAAGCAGAGGTATTAGAGAAAATGCGGCAAAAATAAACGCCGCACAAGCTGCTTTTGTAAATAAAGAGGGTAAGGACCCACGAATAAGTGATTTAGCCCGTTTGACGGGATTAGATGCAGAAGAAATAGCATTTTGTATGGAAGCTCCTATTTCAGCGTCTTCTCTCGACGCGGAAATGTCAGACGGATTTACTTTGTACGATACAGTACAAAGTAATTACGATGAACAAAAACTCGTCGAACATATTGCGCTGAAAGAAGCTATAGCGCAGCTCGACGAGTTGTGGAGAAAAATTATTTTATTAAGATATTTTAAGGGCCTTACACAACAAAAAACAGCAGATGTATTGGGAATGAC
>CAZOSH010000223.1:0-2512 GCA_964582395.1 uncultured Oscillospiraceae bacterium
CGATATACAAGCTGCTGACTTTCAAGCCGCTATGCTCCAGCACATAATCCTTGATCTCTTGGTAGGTGGCTTTCTTCTCTGCATCGGTCAAATCAAGCTCGTCCATATCCAAGTTTATCTCGATATGTTGCTTTGTATTAAGTTTGGACAATAAACATACCGTTTCCACATTCGCCGTTCTGGGGAACATATCAAAGGCTTTTACTGATTTCAGCTCATAGCCGAGGGAGCAGAGATATTTACTGTCGCGGGCAAGGGAAGCGGGGTCACAAGCAACATAGATTATCCTTTCGGGGGACATACTCAGCACCGCATTCAGCGCCGTTTCGTCCATTCCCTTGCGGGGAGGATCGCAGACTACAGTATAGGGCTTAAAGCCTTGCTCGGCGATCTGCTTTGCTGCTTTTCCTGAATCGGCGCAGATAAACTCCGCGTTGTCTATTCCGTTTTTGCGTGCGTTTTCCCGGGCATCAATGATGGCGCGCTCCACTATCTCAGCGCCCAGGACCTTGCGGCACAATGGGGCAAGGGAGAGAGTGATAGTTCCCACTCCGCAATAGAGGTCAAGGGCATCCTTGGTCTGGTCTAAATCGGACAGCCGCAATATCTCACTGTAAAGCTGCTCTGCCTGAGGGTGATTTACCTGATAAAAGGAGAGGGGCGACAGTGCAAACTCCTTGCCCAAAAGGGTGTCCCGCAGCCTTTCCTCGCCCCACAGGGGGAAGCATTTATCGCCAAGAGTGAGATTGGTCACCTTGTCATTGACATTTATGACTATACCGCAAAGGGAGGGGCAGGCATCGCGGCAAATCTCAATCAATTCATCGGCATGGGGCAGCTTTTTGTTTGTTGCAACTACACATAAAAACTCACCGCTGCCTCCGTGGCGGGTAAATATCTTGCGCAGCAGACCGCTGTGCTTTTCTTCGTCGTAGATGGAAATATTATACTCCTCCGCCCACTTTGCAACGGCATTTGCCAATACCGAGGCGGCGGGGTGGTTGATAAGGCAATCGGCAGTGGCGATCACCTGATGGGAGCGGCGGCGGTAAAAACCGAAAACGACGCCATTTTCGGTCTTTTCAACGGGAAATTGAGCCTTGTTTCTCGAACGGTAGACCGAGGGGGAGGGGCCACATTCCACCTTGTCTATATCAAAGCCGCCCAATTTGACCATACAGTCACGGACACGCTCGGCTTTCAGAGCAAGCTCCTCTTCATAGGAAATATGCAAAAAGTCACAGCCGCCGCATTTGGGAAAAGCGGGGCAATTGGGCTCACGGCGGCAGGGTGCGGGGGTGATGAGCTTGTCTATTATACCGAAAGCGTGGTTTTTAAGCACCTTTACTATTTTGACGTCAGCGACATCACCACGGGCGGAAAAAGGCACAAAAACAACAAAACCGTCGGCTCGGGCAATGCCTGAGCCGTCGGAAGTGTATCCCTCAATAGTGAGGCGGTATATTTGGTTTTTGGTTATTTTGTTATCCATTGTGCATCAACTATATCGGCTATGTCAGCCAAGGGTACTGAAAACTCCTGAATTCCTGCGGCATAAGGCGCGATAGCATAAGCCTGCCAGATAAGAACAAGGCTTTCATCGGTCAGATAAAAATCATTGGCATCCCACATGCTGAAAAGCTCTTGCTTTGCATTTTCATAATAGGCATTATCAAGCCCGTTTGCGGCTGTGAACTCGTCCATCTGCTTGTGGATGATGGGGGTAAGCTTTGCCACTGCCTCCTCATAGGTGACGGTGAAAACGTCCTGAAAAAGAAGTCTTGCACCATCGGAAACGCGGAAAACATCGCTGAGCTTTGCGCCTATGGGATGAGCACCGCCGGTGTTTTCATAGCTTTCGCGGACTACCGAGAAAAGAACTCCGTCGTTGCGGACTACCTGATAGCTTGTTTCGATGACTACGGGGGTGAAAATGCCAATTCCATCCTGTGCCAACTCATAATTTCCGCGGGCAATATCAAGATAGTAGGTCTGTGCGGATTCCTTAAGACGGTCGATAACATTGTCATAATATAGAGTAATGTCCGCGTTGCCCTCCACCTTGGGCAGAGTAATATTCAAGGTAACCAACGCCGCGCTTGTCAGATTCTCGTCGGTGAAATTGCCTTTAAAGACATAGTCGCTCCATTTCAGTGAGCCGTCGTCGGGCGCGGTATCGGGAGCATCAGGATTGTCTTGAATCTGGGGTGCGTTATCGTCGGCTGCGGAGGGGGATT
Source organism: uncultured Oscillospiraceae bacterium (assembly GCA_964582395.1). Taxonomy (GTDB): domain Bacteria; phylum Bacillota; class Clostridia; order Oscillospirales; family Butyricicoccaceae; genus RGIG3513. Next base: position 2,238 of record CAZOSH010000223.1, read on the forward strand.
TAGTCTCCTTTTCGCTTGATGTGCCGCAGGCGGCAAGAAAGAGTAATAATATGCATAACAAAAGGGCTGTCAGTTTTTTCATAATCAGCACTCCTTTAGCGGTTTGATATTTTCTATATCTCTATTTTAAACTGTTTCAATGATTGTTTCAATAACAAAAGAGTTACAAATGCAAAAAAAACCGTCGGAAAATGGCGGGTGCTCGTAAAACAGTTAAACCAAAAATTTAACTATTTTACGGCATCTGTCAGACGGGGTTGGCTAAACAAAGTTAG
>CAZOSH010000224.1:0-2496 GCA_964582395.1 uncultured Oscillospiraceae bacterium
GGACTGTGCAGTGTGGGACTTACTCGAACCGGTTGCACCGCCGCAACCATCACGGCCTGTTCTACCGCCTAAAAGAATTACTATATCCCCTGCTTCGGGCTTTTCGCGGCGTACATTCTCAGCGGGAGCGGCAGCGATGACTGCGCCTATCTCCATACGCTTTGCGGCATAACCGTCGTGATAAAGCTCGTCAACCTGACCGGTTGCAAGGCCGATCTGATTTCCGTAGGAGGAATAGCCTGCCGCCGCGGTAGTTACCAGCTTGCGCTGAGGCAGTTTTCCGGGAATTGTATCTTCTACCGGTGCCAAGGGGTTTGCGCCACCTGTGACACGCATTGCGGAATAGACATAAGCTCTGCCCGACAGAGGATCGCGGATAGCGCCGCCTATACAGGTAGCCGCGCCGCCGAAGGGCTCTATCTCGGTGGGATGATTGTGGGTCTCGTTCTTGAACAGAAGCAGCCAATCCTGCTCCTCACCTTCAACATTGACCTTGACCTTAACGGTGCAGGCGTTGATCTCGTCGGACTCGTCAAGATTACGGAGCTGACCTGTCTTTTTCAGGTACTTTGCAGCAATTGTGCCCACATCCATCAGGTTGATGGGCTTGGTTCTGCCCAGCTCTTTTCTTGTTTCGATATATCTGTCCCAAGCCTTTGAAAGGATTTCATCCTCAAACTTAACACTGTCAAGGGTGGTAAGGAAGGTGGTATGGCGGCAATGATCGGACCAATATGTATCGATCATTCTGACTTCGGTGATTGTAGGATCTCTCTGCTCTGTGCGGAAATAGTCACGGCAGAACTTAAGATCGTCATTATCCATCGCCAAACCATACTTTTTAAGGAACTCGGCAATAGCCTGATCGTCCATATGGCAGAAGCCCTCAAGAGTCTCTACGCTTTCGGGCAGATCAAACTGTGTTGCAAGTGTTTCAAACTTTTCCAAGGTTGCCTCACGGCATTCAACGGGGTTGATAACATACTTTTTGATAGCTGCAATATCCCCGTCGGTCAGCGCGCCTTCAAGGATATACACCTTGGCAGTTCTGACCAAGGGGCGCTCTGCCTGAGAGATAAGCTGAACGCACTGTGCAGCAGAGTCTGCACGCTGATCAAACTGACCGGGCAGGGGCTCAACCGCAAACACATTGCCCGAAAGGTCGATCTCTCTCTTTGCAATGTCTATCTGGGGTTCGGAAAATACCGTGCCCACGCAATAATCAAACAGCTCTTGGGTGATGTTTTCAACATCGTAGCGGTTAACAACACGCAGTCCTGTAAGATTTTCTATCTTCAGCAGTGTGCGAAGGTCGGATAAAAGTCCCTTCGCCTCGCCTGCCAGCTCTTTCTTTTTCTCTACATATATTCTATATACCATGGCTTATACCTCCCTTGCCGCGGCAAGTGCCTTTTGTCCTATATCCTTGCGGCAATAAGCGTTTGCAAACTTCACATTCTCTACCGCTTTATATGCCTTTTCGATAGCTTTTTCAAGGGTTGGGGCGGTTGCGGTGACACCTGCAACACGTCCGCCCGAATTGACCAGCTTGCCTTCTTCGTTTATCTTTGCACCCGCAAAATAAACCTGACCGTCAAGCTCGCCCACGGTTATTTCATATCCGCCCTCATACTTGCCGGGGTAGCCCGAAGATGCAAGTACTACGCAGCAAGCACTGTCGGTTGAAAACTCCACGGGTGTTTCGCGGAGCTTTTCGTCGGCAACCGCCTGCATAACGGTGAGCAGGTCGGTCTTAAGCAAGGGCAGAACCACCTGAGTTTCGGGATCACCGAAGCGGCAGTTATACTCAATGACCTTGGGGCCCTTGGGTGTCAACATAAGGCCGAAATAGAGGCAGCCTTTAAACTTTCTGCCCTCGGCATTCATTGCGTGAATGGTGGGAAGGAAGATAGTTCCCATACATACATCGGCAATCTCCTCGGTGTAGCAAGGGTTGGGGGCAATCGTTCCCATTCCTCCGGTATTAAGTCCCTTATCTCCGTCAAGGGCGCGCTTGTGGTCCATGGAGGAAACCATAGGCACAACAACATCGCCATCGGTAAAGGCAAGCACCGACACCTCGGGGCCTGTGAGGAACTCCTCGATAACTACGGTGCTTCCGCTTTCGCCGAAGACTTTGTCCTCCATCATACTCTTGACGGCATCTTTTGCCTGCTCTCTTGTTTCGGCAATGATAACACCCTTGCCCAAAGCAAGTCCGTCAGCCTTGATGACGGTAGGAATGGGAGCTGTTTCGAGATATTTCAGCGCGCTGTCAAGATCGGAAAAGACCTCATACTGCGCGGTGGGTATCTCATATTTTTTCATCAGGTTCTTTGAAAAGACCTTGCTTCCCTCGATGATAGCCGCATTTTTGCGAGGACCGAAGCACTTGATGCCCTTTTCTTCAAGAGCATCTACCGCGCCCAGCACCAGAGGATCGTCGGGGGCAACGATGGCAAAATCAATGCCTGTCTTGACGGCAAACTCAACGAT
>CAZOSH010000225.1:0-2495 GCA_964582395.1 uncultured Oscillospiraceae bacterium
GTGACTTTATCCCCGATGATGATGCCCTCGAGCCTTCGGAAGCTGCATCCTTTACCCTGCTCCGTGAACAGATCTGGGATGTTTTGGGCACACTTACTCCCAGAGAAGAAAAGGTACTCCGTCTGCGTTTCGGTCTTGACGACGGCAGACAGCGCACCCTTGAAGAGGTAGGTCAGGAGTTTGATGTTACCCGTGAGCGTATCCGTCAGATCGAGGCAAAGGCTTTGCGTAAGCTCCGCCATCCCTCCCGCAGCCGCAAGCTGAAGGATTTTCTTAACTAATTAAATAATTGCATAGAAAAAGGACTGAGCGAAATGCTCAGTCCTTTGGTTTTTTGTGTGGAAGTGTGTGTTTACACTGATGCAGTGACCGAGCCGCAGAGATAAAAAAGTGACCGCTTCGCCAACGGCAGGAGCAAGCCCCTGCCCTACGGTACGGCAATGTGGCTATTACGATGTATTCACGCCGAAAGGCGCGATTTAAAAGCACCTTCTCCGTCTCACTATGGTAAAATTGAGAGATTTCGTTTTGAGTAGCGAAGCGGCAGTTCGGTGGTGAATGACTGCCTGCGGCAGTCAGAGCCGAACTGTGACCGAGCCGCAGCGAGAAAAGAACTGCCGTTGTGGCAGTACTCTGTGTACGGCGCAACGGCAGTTCTGCAGTATTCGGGGCGAAAGGTGATTTTTTAGGACAGTTTGTGAATAAAGAGTCCCGAGAGTAATTTCGGCTCGAACCATGTACTCTTCGGTGGCATAATTCTGCCCGCGTCGGCAATATCCATCAGCTCATCAATGGAGGTGGGGCACATTGCAAAGGCGACCGCCATACCCTTATTGACACGTTTTTCAAGCTCGCCGATGCCGCGGATGCCGCCGATAAAGTCGATACGCTTATCGGTACGCGGGTCACCGATACCCAAAATGGGTGAAAGCAGATTCTTTTGCAGAATGGAAACATCCAGTGCTTCAACTGCATCGGTTGCATCAAAGCTTCCCTCCTTTGCGGTCAGCTTATACCATTTGCCGCCTAAGTACATTCCAAAGGTGTGCTTTTCCTCCAGACTCTTTTCGGGGCGTGACATTTCGTAAATGTCAAACTTTTCGCTTACCTTTTCCATAAACTGTGCCTCGGTGTTTCCATTAAGGTCGGCAACAACACGGTTATAGTCCATAATGTACAGCTGCTCATCGGGGAACAGTACCGACAGGAAGAAGTTAAACTCCTCTGTTCCGTCATAGTCGGGGTACTGTTCACGGCGCTTTTTACCTACGCGGACAGCAGAAGCGGAGCGATGATGTCCGTCTGCGATATAAAGGCAGGGGGTCTTGTCAAAAGCCGCGGCAACGGTGGCGATATCCCCTTCACCGTCGATTATCCAAACTGTCTGGGCAACTCCGTCGGACACAAAATCATAGACGGGAGAAAGGGCCATATACTTGGCGCAAACGGCATTGATATCTTCGTTTGCCTTGTAGGTCAAAAAGATGGGTCCTGTATTTGCATCGCAAATATCAACGTGGCGACAGCGATCCTCTTCCTTATCGGCGCGGGTCAGCTCGTGCTTTTTGATGATATTGTTCATATAGTCATCAATGGAAGCGCAGCCTACAATACCGGTCTGGGCTCTGCCGTTCATTATCTGACGATATACATAGAAGCAAGGCTTTTCCTCAGAAATAAAAGTGCCTTCATCTATCATTCTGTAAAGGGTGTTTTTAGCAGTTTCGTAAACGATGGGGGCATACAGATCGGTGCCGATGGGCAGATCTATTTCAGCCTTGTCTACGTGGAGGAAGGAGTAGGGGTTGCCCACTACCATTTCTCTTGCCTCAGCTGAGGACATAACATCATAAGGGAGTGCCGCCACCTTATCCGCCAAAGCGGGAGCGGGGCGGATCGCCTTGAAGGGTCTGACTTTTGCCATTTTAAAAACCTCCGGGAAATTATTTGAAGAAGCCTGTGATGATATCAACGATCTCTTCGCCTATTCTTCCCTGTGCCTCCTTTGTACTGCCGCCGATATGGGGAGTTACAGAGACCTTGGGATGGGTATAAAGACGCTCATTCTTTGTGGGCTCTTCCGCAAAGACATCCAGCGCAGCGCCTGCAATGGTGCCGTTGTCAAGAGCATCAATGGCTGTTTTATGTATGAGCACTCTATCTGGTACAGCATGTCCGGCAATAAGGGCATTATGGAAAGCCCCCGGGAGATCGCCAATCAAGGCGGTACCCAGCACATTTATGTCAAGGCGGACGAATACGACGGCGAGCATTCCCACCGTCCCGCGGAAAGCTATGATCCTGTACCGGAGAATGCCGAAGCCAGTGCATCCTTTGGTCATGGCGGTTCTGACTTCTATTCCATGTATCATTTTGTGGAGCGGGTCTTAGGCAACGAAGACGCTGATACCATTGATGTATACGAGGCGCTGGATATGTTCCTGCCCGGTATGTTCGCCTTCCGTTCCATCCTCAGCAACGGTCAGCGGATGGAG
>CAZOSH010000226.1:0-2493 GCA_964582395.1 uncultured Oscillospiraceae bacterium
CGAGTTCGAGTCTCGTAATCCGCTCCAATAAAATAGGCAGGAGCAAGTGAAAACTTTCTCCTGCCGTCTCATAAGGCGCTATAGCCAAGTGGTAAGGCAGAGGTCTGCAAAACCTCGATTCCCCAGTTCAAATCTGGGTGGCGCCTCCAAAAAGAAAAGCACTTCGTAAGAAGTGCTTTTCTTTTTGGAAATGAAGCGCACCTGCGGTGCATAAAAAATGAAGCAGGGCTTCGCCCTATGAAGCGAGCCTTCGGCTCACGGAGAAGTTTGTGTGTACTTCGCTTCATGGCGGCAACGCCGCTGCTTCATAGAAGCTGCAAGGCTTCTGCTTCATATTCGCTAAAGCTGAATGCTTCATTGACAAAGCTTCAAAATTTTGAGATACTTTATTCAAAGGACGGTGATATTATGGCTAACGATAAGCTTTCGGAACAATCTATAGATTTTGCAGTTCGAATTATTAATCTTGTAAAACAACTTAAAGAGCGAAGAGAAAGCATTGTTTCTAACCAAATCGGTAGAAGCGGCACGTCGATTGGCGCGAACATTCGTGAAGCCAAATATGCACACGGCACTGCTGACTTTATATCAAAAATGCAAATCGCACTTAAAGAAGCGAATGAAACGGGATATTGGTTGGAACTGCTTTATAAAACCAACTATATCGGAGAAGAACAATATAACTTTCTTGGAATCTAAATATAGATCCCTGAGGGCAATGCTTGTTTCTTCAATCAATACGGCAAAAGATAATAACAAATAATTTTCAAAAACTTATCCGGACTTATGAGCTTCCTTTCGGTAAAATGAACTTACCTGACCGAAAGGGAGTTTTTATTTGTATCTTTTTGGGTTATCTGTTTCCTCAAGTAGATAATCGATGCTTGTGTCATAAAACCTCGCTAATTTTATCAGGATTGCAGTCGGAATATCGTTTTCTCCCGTTTCATATTTTGAATACCCCGTTTGTGACATTCCAAGCATTTTTGCCACTTGTGTTTGATTCATATCTCGGTCTTCTCTTAGATCCCTTATCCTCCGATACATAGTAACACCTCACAGATATAGTATTCTGTACCAATTGTAAAATAACCTGTTTCAGGGTATTGACTTTTAACCTGAAACAGGTTAAAATGTAAGCGGTGGCGTAGCGTTTGGAGTTATATATAAGCTTGCGCGCTGATAAAAAAATTGGAGGATATTATTATGGCAAAGTTTTCTTATCAGATGTCTGATTCCGAGGCAATACTTGCATTCAAAAAAGGATTTGCGGGGGTAGGGGTTGGCAATGTGCCAATTTTAAAAGACAATGGCAATGAGTTTGTATCGGGTTCTCCGATGATGACTGTTACAGTGGTAATCAAGGACGGTGTTTGTACTACCAAGGGATCTTTGTTTGGAAAGGTTATAGAAAGCACAATAAATACAAAAATCGAATTGATAGATGGCTTTAAAAAAGCTTGATATAAAGTTTTAAACTTGAATCTTAAAAAGCACTGCGGAGCAGTGCTTTTCTTGTAAATCGAGAGTATATATGTTATAATCTGACTATAACACCGAAGGGGGAGAGGCTATGCATTGCAGATATTGCGGAGCGGAGATGAGCAAAAGAGAAATAAAATGTCCCGTTTGCGGAAGTACTGCAAAGGTAGCAGGCTGTGAGGATTGGGGCGAGAAAAATGCCCGCCGCACTATGATCTTAGATGGTGAAAAGGTCAGCTATAGGGTTCACGGTCATGAAGGCTCGGGGGATAACGGCTGCAGCACCGGAGCGGGATCAAGCAAATTTAATGAATACATTCCCGGGCAGGAGCAAAGAAGCCTGTGGAGAAGGGTATTATAGATCAGCTTGTGGAGATATGGAATGACAAGGAAGCCAAGGGCGTTCGGTCATTTTTGAAGATATTGCTTGCCGTGGTGTTCTTTATAATCGTCACCATTATTGAAGCAATTCTTGAGATGATATAAATACATAAATCAAAGCCGCTTCGGAGTATTTTTCCGAAGCGGCTCTTTATATTATATGATATTTATTTCTCAATACTTGCCTGTATTGCCCTGAAGGTCTCGTCGCTGATATCGTGCTCTATCTTGCAGGCATCCTCACGGGCGGTCTCCTCTGACACGCCGATACCTATTAAAAACTCAGTCAGCAGCTGATGGCGGCGGTACATATTTTCGGCGATCTCCAAACCTGACGGGGTAAGGGTGATAAGTCCATCCTTATCCATAGTGATATAGCCGTTTTCGCGGAGACGTTTGGTGGCATAGCTGACGCTGGGCTTGGTTACCCCCAATTGCTCGGCAATATCCACCGAACGAATGATTCCCTTGCTGTTTTTCAGCATAAGCATGGCTTCAAGATAATCTTCGGACGCCTTTAATATTTTCAAACTGTATCACCCATTTCAATTATCTTTTTAATAAGGTTACCATATTTTAAAACTTTTTTCAAGAAAATAAAAATAGGGGGTTGACAAACCTGTAAACAAA
>CAZOSH010000227.1:0-2449 GCA_964582395.1 uncultured Oscillospiraceae bacterium
GCTGTACACCTGCTTCTTTAACTGCATCATAATAAGAATCTTCACATGCAAAGTTCATTGCATCTTCATAGAAGATCTCGGGACCGTACATTTTCTCGATCATCTTGCGGGGAGCTTTGCCCTTGCGGAAGCCCTGGATGTTGATCTTGCCTACGTTCATCCGATAAGAACGCTCACAGGCCTTTTCGAACTCCTCTTTGCTGACGAGAATCGACAGCTCGACTTGGTTTTTCTCTTTCTTTTCTACGCTTACTAATTTCATTAGTACTTCCTCCTTGAGGTTTATATAATTTAATGTTTATTCAGATAATAAAATCGGCTTAAAATCAACTGCATCAGCCGACACTAGAAGGTATTCTATTCCGTTTCTATGACCTCTGAATGCATTTCTTATGCTCTCTGCATGAAGATGACCATAACAACAACGCGACACGCCGTATTCTTTAAGAACATCAGTAAACTCTGTTATTTCAAAATTACGGCATACAGGTGGATAGTGCATAAAACAAATTATCTCTTTACCATCCATATGTGATTTGGAAGATTCAAGAGACTGCCTGAGTCGCAATACTTCCCTTTTATATATCTTGTCTTCCTTACAAGACGGATCATTATTATCATACATCCATCCACGGGTTCCGCACAAGAGAATTTTTTCATTATACTCAAAAAAATTATTATGAATGAAATCTATTGTACCTATTTTGTGTTCCTCAAAAAACTTTTTCATCTTGGAAACGGTTTCCCACCAATAATCATGGTTGCCCTTAAGGAGCAACTTTCTTCCTGGAAAACTGTCAAGAAGTTTAAAGTCTGACAAGGTATCCTTTAGACTCATACCCCAAGAAAAATCTCCGCATATGACAAGGGTATCCCCTTCTTTCATACACTCGCCTATTGAAGCAATGAGTTTTCTATCATAATTTTGCCATTTTCCTCCAAAGACATCCATAGGTTTGTTTCTTTCTGAAGAAAAATGTGTGTCGCCAATTACATACAGTGCCATAAATCACCTCTGCTCAAAGGCATTATCGATATGATTTATCTCCTTGGTATCAGTATATACTTCTATAACATCAAATCGCGGTTGAAGATCACAATTGTTTTTATTTAGCCATTGAAGAGCAGTTTTGATGATCTTTTGTTGTTTTGAATATGTAACCGATTCGCAAGGTCGTCCAAAGTCGGCGTTTTTACGGGCTTTAACTTCTACAAATATAACAAATTCATTCTTTTTAGCAATAATATCTATTTCGCCATAAGACCCGCTGTAACCTGCACCAAGTATTTTGTATTTATGTTTTTTAAGATATTTCGTCGCGAGGATCTCTCCTTCTGCGCCAATGAACTTATTTCGATCCTTAATATTACTCACCGCAAATCTTTATTAAAAATGATTTTCTGTGAATAGGACAGGTGCCATATGTTTTTATAGCCTCTATATGTTGCTTTGTTCCGTACCCTTTGTGCTTTTCAAAACCATACTGCGGATATTTCTCAGCCATTTCAAGCATAAATCTGTCACGGCTGACCTTCGCAAGAATTGACGCTGCTGCGACAGATGCAGATTTTCCATCTCCACCAACAACACACAATGATTCAACATCAGCCTTTGGATCTGCGTTGCCATCTACAAGAAGAAAACCAGGCTTTGTTTGTAATCCGCTAACCGCAAGTCGCATCGCAAGCATACGTGCTTGTAAAATGTTTATCTCGTCGATAGTTCTTTCATCAACTGATACGATACAATAATCCAAGGCTTCTGCGATAATGACATCAAATAGTTTTTCACGTTTTTTTTCGGATAACTTTTTAGAATCATTAAGCCCTTCGATTATACATCCCTTTTTCAGAATAACAGCCGCCGCATAAACAGGTCCTGCAAGTGGCCCTGCTCCGGCTTCGTCTGTACCGCAAATGAATTTATAGCCTTTTTCGTAAAGACAATTTTCAAATGTATACATATCAATGTTTAATTGGAGGTGTCTCCAAGGTTATTCTACCGAGTTTTCCGCTTCGGAACTCAGTAAGAAGCATTTTTGCTACACGTTCAGTATCGGGTTCATTTCCTTTGAGAACCAAAGACCTTGCATAAGCAATTTTTTGGAGAATATCATATGTCGAATCTTCATCAGAAAGTGTAATACTGTAACGCTTTACAAGCCTTTCTGTATAAGCACTCAACAACCTTTCAATCAGTCTACAAGCTAAATCCTCAAGATCAAGAATTTCATCACGTATGGTACCTGTAAAAGCAAGGTTATAGCCTATTTCATCACTTTCAATTTTGGGCCATAGAAGTCCCGGAGTATCCATAAAATCAAACGCACCGGGCAATGAGTACCACTGATTGCCGCGTGTAACACCCGGTTTATTTGCCGCAACAGCTGATTTTTTGCCGAGAAGCCTGTTTATAAATGAAGATTTTCCAACGTTAGGGATGCCAACG
>CAZOSH010000228.1:0-2447 GCA_964582395.1 uncultured Oscillospiraceae bacterium
ACCCGACCGCACAGGTTGCATCCTTCGCGGCGGCGAAACCCCCCTGCCTTATATGCGCGATTCTCTGGGCAAGTTGGAAAGCTGCGGAGCTGATTGCATTATTATGCCCTGCAACACAGCCCATTACTTCCTGCCCGAGCTGAAAAAGGATGCACATGTGCCCTTTATCAGCATTTTGGAATCCACCGCCGACTACTGCAAGGAAATGTTCCCCGGCAAGACCGCCTGCATTTTAGGCACTGCCGCAACACTGGAAATGCAGCTTTATGACAAAGCTTTAGAGGCAAAGGGCGTTCCCTATGTCACCCCCTCCGAAGAGGGCAAAAAGGCTTTGATGCGCATCATCTACGATGTAGTCAAGGCAGGTAAGCCCGTAGAAGAATGCCGCGCTGATTTTGAAGCGGTCATTGCCGAAGGCATCAAAAACGGCGCTGATTATTTCATTCTCGGTTGCACCGAGCTGCCCATCGCCGCCGATGAACTGAAGCTGCCCTATAACTTTGCCGATCCCACCTATGCGCTGGCTCGTGCCGCAATTCTTTTCTGCGGCTATAAAACAGTGTGACAGAGTGGCTGAACAGCTATAAATACGCAGCGCCCGACTGTCACTTTGTCGGGCGCTCTTTTTGAGGAAAATATGAAAGATAAACTCAAACTTGCAATCTCAATGCTGACCTTTGGCACGGTGGGGCTTTTTGTTCGGTATATTGATATGCCTTCAAGCATCATTGCCCTTGTCCGCGGCGGCATCGGCACTTTGCTCTTGCTGATCATCAGCCGTTTCAGGCCCACTCCCTTAAACAAAGCTGCCATAAAAAAGAATATGCTTCCCTTGATAGTTTCGGGATGCTTTATCGGGTTTAATTGGATATTGTTTTTTGAAGCACAACGCCATACAACCGTTGCAGTAGCAACCTTGTGTTATTATTTGGCTCCCGTCTTTGTGATCTTGCTCTCCCCCATAGTTTTGAAGGAAAAGCTGACGCTGAAAAGATCCCTTTGTGTACTGACCGCCCTTGTGGGAATGGTCTTTGTTTCGGGGGTTTTGGAAAAGGGCGGAGTAAGCAACAGCGGCTTTCAGGGGATTCTTTTCGGCATAGGCGCGGCGGTTCTTTATGCCTGCGTGGTACTTATCAACAAAAAGATGTCGGGCATTGACGGTTTTGAACGCACTCTTATGCAGCTGGGCTTTGCCGCCTTATCTCTTCTCCCCTATGTGCTGCTGACCGAATGGGACAAAAGCGTTGATCTGTCGGTGAAAAGCGGTATATTGCTTCTCATACTGGGCATTGTCCATACAGGAATCTGCTATGCTCTGTATTTTTCCTCACTCAAAGAATTGCCCGCACAAACCTCCGCAATTCTCAGCTATATCGACCCCGTTTCTGCAATAATTCTCTCCGATATCATTCTCGGTGAAAGGCTATCACCTTTTGGAACAGTTGGCGCGGTATTATTGTTAGGGGCGCTACTTGTCAGCGAACTTACCTTTAGAAAAAAACAAAAATAAGAAAACACTCGGTGTGGCGTTGTGTTCCTAAGGACACAACATCGCACCGAGTGTTTTTAATTTTCAATATCAGTATTTTCTCCAGACCATCTTGTTTACCACACCGGTGTAGGACTGGATCAGTTTTACAACTTTGGTGGAAACATTCTCCTCTACATAGTCGGGTACGGGAATTCCGTAATCGCCGTTTTCATTCATTGAAACTGCGGTGTCCACTGCCTGAAGAAGGCTGTTTTCATCAATACCCGCAAGGACAAAGCAAGCCTTATCCAGTGCCTCGGGGCGTTCGGTGGAGGTGCGGATGCAAACTGCAGGAAAAGGTCTTCCAATACTTGTGAAGAAAGAACTCTCCTCGGGCAGAGTGCCGCTGTCGGAAACCACCGCAAAGGCGTTCATCTGCAGATTATTATAATCGTGGAACCCTAAAGGCTCGTGGCGGATAACCCTCTTGTCCAGTTCAAAGCCGCTTGACTCGAGGCGGTTACGGCTGCGAGGATGACAGGAATACAAAATAGGCATATCATACTTTGCAGCCATCTTGTTGATTGCATTGAACAAAGAGAGAAAGTTCTTTTCGGTATCAATGTTTTCTTCACGATGGGCAGAAAGCAAGATATACTTTTTCTTTTCAAGTCCCAACTTTGTAAGAATGTGGGAAGCATCGATATCCTGCAGATTGTTATGTAAGACCTCCGCCATAGGTGAACCTGTTACGTAGGTGCGTTCCTTGGGCAGACCACATTCATGGAGATATTTTCTTGCGTGCTCGGAATATGCCAGATTGACATCAGAGATGATGTCAACGATCCGGCGGTTGGTCTCCTCGGGCAAACACTCGTCCTTACAACGATTGCCCGCTTCCATATGGAAAATGGGAATATGCAATCTTTTTGCCGCAATTGCGGAAAGACAAGAGTTAGTATCACCCAGAATCAAT
>CAZOSH010000229.1:0-2443 GCA_964582395.1 uncultured Oscillospiraceae bacterium
GTTTAGTAGGCGCATACGAATTAATGGGAGAAGCAAAAGCTGTAGATAAAAAATCTCCTTATTTATATTTTTGCTGTTTGATGGCATTTGCTGTTGCATTTATTGCCGGTGATCCCTCATATGATCGGCAATATTTATACCTTGCCGCTTGGTTGTTTATGTTTGGAGCATTTTTATTTGGTGTTCTTAACAAAGAAAGAGTAAGCGTATCGGCTGTCTGCAGAGGATTTTTTGCGGCGTTGGTTATTCCGTATATGTTTTCTGCTGTTGTAAGAACCATTGCCATACCTGATTTCGGTAAATATCTTGTATTGTTGCCCTGGATATGCGTTTGGGTTTGCGACAGTATGGCACTTTTTGTCGGAAAAGCATTAGGAAAGAGAAAGCTTGCGCCTCTTGTCAGCCCCAAGAAGACTATAGAAGGATCTGTAGGCGGACTTATTGGAGCAATAATTGCATCTGCTATATATGTTGTTGTTATTAAGTTAGCGTTTAATGTTCAGCTAAATATTATACCTGCGCTTATTTTCGGCGCTTTAGGATCTACAGCAGGTCAACTTGGTGATCTTGCATTTTCGCTTATTAAGCGAGAAGCGAATATTAAGGATTATGGCAAGATATTTCCGGGACACGGTGGCGTGTACGATCGTTTTGACAGTATTATTTTTGCATCATCATTTTTCGAAATTTTCTGCATATACATTTATTCCATCATATAAGGGGTAATTATGAAAAGAGTATCACTCATCGGCTGCACCGGCTCGATCGGTACACAAAGTATCGATGTTGTACGGGCGCGCGGCTTTCATATTTCTGCTTTGGCAGCAAATACTAATTATAAGCTTGTTGAGAAACAAGCTCGTGAGTTTATGCCTCCTGTTGTTGCAATGTTTAACGATCAAGCAGCGAAAGAACTTAAGGTCGCGTTAGCTGATACTCATATTAAGGTTTTGAGTGGGGTGGCGGGCATTGAAGAAGCCGCATCTGTTGATACCGATGTTGTTGTAAACGGTGTAGTTGGTATAGCAGGCCTCAGACCCACACTTGCGGCTGTAAATGCAGGTCATACTTTAGCTTTGGCAAATAAAGAATCGCTTGTTTGCGCAGGCGAAATAGTTATGAAGCGGATCAAAGATAAAGGAGTAAAAATACTTCCTGTGGATTCTGAACATTCTGCAGTTTTTCAGTGTATGGCTCATCACAGCTATAATGAGGTTGAGAAGATCATACTCACAGCTTCGGGTGGTCCGTTTTATAACTTTACGGCAGATGAGCTTAAATCGGTGACTCCTGAGCAAGCATTAAAGCATCCCAGTTGGAATATGGGAAGCAAGATTACTATTGATAGTGCAACTATGATGAATAAAGGCTTTGAGCTGATGGAGGCAAAGTATCTTTTTGGCGTTGAGCCTGACAGATTGGGTTATGTTGTGCATCGTGAAAGCATTGTGCACTCTATGGTGCAATTTAAAGACGGAGCGTTGATGGCACAGTTGTCTCCACCTGATATGCGTTTGCCCATAGTTTATGCACTTGATTATCCTGTACGTTATGAAAATGAACTTAAAAGATTTGATCCTTGCTCTGCACCTATCGTATTTCTGCCGCCTAAAAAAGAACTCTTTCCAGCCCCTGAACTTTGCATAAAAGCGCTTGGAATGGGTGGAAATGCGGGTGCTATCGTGAACGGTGCCAATGAGGCGGCGATTGCGCTTTTCTTAAATAAAAAGATAGGCTTTACGGATATCGTAAAGTATTGTTCTGAAGCATTAGAATCCATTGAACATATAGATGATCCTGATTTGGATGACATTTTCGAAACTGACAAAAAGTCTCGTGACTTCGTATACAATAAGGTGGTTAACTGATGACAATTGTTCTTGTAATACTTCTTTTCGGTCTGTTAATATTTGTTCATGAACTTGGACATTTTATCGTTGCAAAACTTTGCGGTGTAAAGGTTGAACAATTTACAATAGGCTTTGGCCCTGCCATTTTAAAAAAACAAATTGGTGAAACACTCTACGCTATCCGTTTGTTACCTATCGGCGGTGCCGTAATGATGAAAGGCGAGTCGGGTGAAGAGGATATCCTTGTTGGCGAAAAAAACTCCGACGCAACAAAACAATCTTCACAAGATGATTCGGATAGTTTTTATGGGGCATCTAAGATCAAACGATTTTTGATCTGCATAGCCGGATCGGGAATGAATCTTATCACGGGAATCCTCATTATGATGATACTTTTTGCTTCTGCTACGGCGGTATATTCTCCTGTTATCACTGACTTTATGGATGGTTTTGAGTATGAAGGTGAAAATGGCTTTCAGGTAGGAGATAAGATTACCAAGATAAACGGCTTTAATGTATATATTTACAGCGATGTAATCACAGCATTGACTCTTGGTGAAGGTGAGGAGTTTGACTTTACCGTTATCCGTAAT
>CAZOSH010000230.1:0-2415 GCA_964582395.1 uncultured Oscillospiraceae bacterium
CCCTGCTTTGTGGACTGCTCCGAAAGGTAGGAGATAAGCTTTCCCCTTGTGGTGCGCTGAGCCATATGTCCCAGCTTTTGAACAAGTCTGCGGTTGCGCTCCGACACCTCATAAAAAAGATTCTGCACCACCATTTGATGAAATCTGCAAGCATTGGAGCAGGTAGTCATTACGCGGTTTGCATCAAGACATATCACCACACTGTCCTCGGCGGCAACCACATCATTGAGCAACGGACCGCTGTCTGGAGCGATATAGCTTTCTCCGAAAAGCTCACCCACGCCGATGACGTTGATTATACTTCTGTTGCCCCAAAAATCATCCTTCTGAATGTGCAGCCTTCCCTCAACAAGCAGGGGTACACAACTGAGATGCTCCCCCGCACGATAAACATAATCTCCCTTTTTAAGCTCTATCTTTTTAGCCTGCAGACAAGAAAGCATTCCCTCTATCTCACCTTCGCCGATACCGATAAAAAGCTTTGTTCTTTTTAAAATTCCCAAATATTTTTTCAAAATTATCACCTTTTCGTTGTAAAAACCACAGACTTGTTGTCTATATTGTAGTATATTGTAATCACAAAGTCAACAGGAGGACAAAATAATGATAAGAAGAATAATCAAGATCGATGAAGATAAATGTAATGGCTGCGGCGCTTGTGCAGCAGCTTGCCACGAAGGCGCAATCGGAATGGTAGACGGCAAAGCAAAGCTTTTGCGTGAGGATTACTGCGACGGCTTAGGCGATTGTCTGCCCGCCTGCCCCACCGGCGCAATAACCTTTGAAGAACGCGAAGCCCCCGCCTATGACGAAGCGGCTGTCCTTGCCGCAAAGGAAGCCAAAAAAGATTCCCTGCCCTGCGGCTGCCCCGGCACTATGGCAAAGGCTATCTCCCGCCCCGCAGGCGGATGCCCCGGCACAGCGGTAAAAAATGTCAAGCGCATAGAGCAGACCGCTGACAGTGCTCCCGCACAAAGTATGCAAAGCCGCCTTTCACAGTGGCCGGTACAGATAAAGCTTGTACCCGTAAATGCCCCTTATTTTGACGGAGCAAACCTGCTTGTCGCCGCCGATTGCACCGCATATGCCTATGGCAATTTCCACAATGAGTTTATAAAGAATAAGATCACCCTTATCGGCTGTCCCAAGCTTGATATGGTGGATTATGCCGAAAAGCTGACCGCCATCATTGCCAACAACAATATCAAGAGCGTAACAGTGGTCAGAATGGAAGTTCCCTGCTGCGGCGGAATAGAAAATGCAGTGAAGACCGCCCTGCAACAGAGCGGTAAGTTTATCCCCTGGCAAGTGGTGACCATTTCTACCGACGGCAGGATCATAGAATAAAATAGTATTTACAAACATAAAAAGGCTCAGAATGGGTCTCAGCTTGTCAAAAAACTCCTTCACTCGAAGGAGTTTTTTAACAGATAGTTTTTGTACGGACATGCGCCGGACAAAAACACCTCGACCCGCCGTTTTTCCGCAGAAAAACGGTGAAACCGCACCGCAGTGCGGTACCCAAAATGTCGAAAAGAATCCAGCTTCACGCAGTGAAGCGATTCTTTGACAGTCTAAAAAAGGCTCCTAACGAGCCTTTTTATTTTTTCAAAAAAGTGGTTGACAAATCCTTTCCTGAGGAGTAAAATACAACCAACCTACCAAATAGGTAGGTGTATAAAACAAAGGAGCACGATCTATGGTCAACTTTTTTGAAAACCTTGTAAGGGCTAATTTCCGTTTCGGTCGAATGTGATGTTGAAAACTATTTCCGCTATTTTAGGCTAATATCTACGCTTTACAAAATACATTTGACAGGAAAGGATCTTTATTATGTCTAACTATAAATTTGAAACTCTTCAGCTTCACGTAGGTCAGGAAAATCCCGACTCCGCAACAGATGCCAGAGCAGTACCCATTTATGCAACCACTTCCTATGTTTTTCGTGATTCTTCTCATGCCGCCGCCCGTTTCGGTCTGGCAGACGCGGGTAATATTTACGGAAGACTGACCAACTCTACACAGGATGTTCTTGAAAAGAGAGTCGCCGCTTTAGAGGGCGGTGTTGCCGCTTTAGCATTGGCATCGGGTGCCGCTGCCATAACCTATGTACTGCAGGCTTTGGGGCAGAACGGCGGGCACTTTGTCTCACAAAAGACCATTTACGGCGGCAGCTATAATCTGCTTGCACATACCCTTCCCAATTTCGGAATAACAGCTTCCTTTGTTGACATTCACAATCCGGCAGAGGTTGAAGCCGCCATTAAAGAAAATACAAGAGCAATATATATTGAAACTTTGGGTAATCCTAACAGTGATATCCCCGACATCGATGCTTTGGCAGAACTTGCCCACAAGCACGGACTTCCCCTGGTAGTGGATAACACATTCGGCACTCCTTATCTTATCCGGCCC
>CAZOSH010000231.1:0-2409 GCA_964582395.1 uncultured Oscillospiraceae bacterium
GAGAGTTATCAGTACGATCAACACCATAATTTACTATGCTGAGAAAATTATATTCCTCCTCCTTGGTTTCCTCGCACTTAAACAGTCTACGATCAAACTTCCCCTCATTGACGATTTGCTTAATAAGTACATCGACTGATAAATACATTTTTTAAGCCTGCGCTTTTCGGCGCAGGCTTTTATCATTTATCAAAAGATACGTTTCTAAAATAAAAGTTTCGGCTGTCAAGTTGATCTTGAACCAAGCGCAATGCTTCACCGAAGCGCTGATAATGGACGATTTCACGCTCACGTAAAAACTTGATCGGCTCGATAATATCAGGGTCATCTACAAGACGAAGAATATTATCATAGGTTGTTCTGGCTTTTTGTTCCGCAGCCATATTTTCATGCAGATCGGTCACTGCATCGCCCTTTGACTGGAAATAGGTTGATGTCCAGGGTGTTCCCGATGCTGCTACTGTATAAATACCGGTGGTATGATCTACAAAATAGTCAGTGAATCCCTGAGCCTTTATTTGCTCGACCGTAAGACCTCTCGTAAGCTGATAAACCATTGCGGCTATAAGTTCAAAGTGAGCAAGTTCTTCAGTTCCGATGTCAGTAAGCAGCCCTGCAGCCTGACGGTTTGGCATTGCATATCGCTGAGAAAGATATCTCATTGATGCACCTAACTCTCCATCAGGTCCGCCATACTGGGTAATAATTATTTTGGCAGCTCTGGCATCGGGGTTCTTTATCTTAACGGGGTACTGTAGTTTTCTGTCATAATCCCACATAGCTTATGCCTCCTTTTCCCACGGCATGGGGCATTTAAGCCAATTCCAGCATTCTGTTCCGTTTGCGCTTCTGCGGGACAGAGGACCGAACTGTGCTTCATATTCTGCTGCAGCTCTTTCGTACGCGACTTTTGCGCTGCGATAAAAATCAAGCGCCTGACTGCATTCGGGATGTGTATCCAAAAACAGTGCTGCGTCATAAAGGACAAAATCTGCCTGCTGAACGGCAAGCATTTTAGCTTCTCTATCGCTCATATTTTAACCTCCAAAACCAAATGGCAGGTCAAGCTGCGGGAAAATAGTTCCTCTGCATAACGCCCTTGCCGCATCATAAGTTTCGCCCCAGCATTGCCAAGGTACATAAGCCATCGCTAGTGGAAGCTTGCCTAATTCTTCTGTGGTCATATCACTGTAGGGCGTGATCCGTGTAGCACAGAATTGATTATTCTGTGCCCCGTATCGGGCAGCACGATACGGCTGATATCTATTATTCAAGATAGCATTCTCCTTTCGGGCGGACTTTCCGCCTAATACAGCATATGTTTTCAAAAGAAAGATTGTGTTTTAAATCGGTCGGTGCTATAATAAGTAGGAAAGTTAAAAATATGCAATTTTCACAGGAGGTACTGTATATGTACGACCTTATCATTAAAAATGCCGCTGTTTTAGACGGCACGGGTACTCCCCATTATTATTCCGATGTAGCAGTCAAAGACGGAAAGATCGCTCTTGTCACTAAAAACATCAAGGATGAGGCAAAGGAAACAATTGATGCTAAGGGACTTTACCTTGCTCCCGGCTTCATAGATGCACACAGCCATCACGATGCCTTTTTAGAGCTGTATCACGATGGTTGGAATAACCTTATCCAAGGTATTACCACTGCTGTTGCAGGACAGTGCGGACAAAGCCCCTTCCCCTCTGGAAAAGGCTTTGAGAAGGAATTAAGCCGTGTTATCGGCACCATAAGCGCCCGCAATTTTGACCCGTCTGTTGAAAAGCGCGGCAGTTTTAAGAACTTCCTTAAAACAGTGGACTATCCTATGGGACATCACACGGCTTATATTGTTGGTCATGGCAGCCTTCGCGCCTCCGTTATGGGCTATGCCAACAGAAAGCCCACCGACGAAGAGATGGAGCTGATGAAGGAAAAGCTCCGTGAAGCAATGCGCAGCGGTGCGATCGGCATTTCTTACGGACTTCTCTATCCCCCCTCCAGCTATGCTGACATTGAAGAAATGACCGAGTTTGCCACTGTTGTCGGTGAGTTCGGCGGTTGTTTCACCGTACATATCCGCAACGACGGCGATCAGCTTATCGAATCAGTCAGCGAAATGATCGAAATCTCACGCGTAACCGGTACTCGCCTTATTCTGTCCCATCAGAAGGCTATCTTTAAACAGAATTGGGGCAAGATTAAGATTGTCACCGAAATGGTCGATAAGGCAGCAAGCGAGGGTGTAGATGTATTCTATGATGTTTATCCCTATACTGCTTCTTCCACCACTTTGGGCAGATTCATTCCCCAGGAGTTGCATGCTTTAGGTCTTGATAAGATGCTTGAGTTGCTCACCGAGCCCGAAAGCCGTGCAGAGATCAAAGTCCGCGTCTTAAACGGCAGAGACCCTGA
>CAZOSH010000232.1:0-2403 GCA_964582395.1 uncultured Oscillospiraceae bacterium
CGCCGTCCGTGTCGATTTCTGACCTATTCTGCGTTATTTCACTATTGCTATTTCCTGCAACATCGGTTATAATAGGAGTAGACACTTCCGAACTACCGGTAATTCCGCTTTCTGCGGTAACCCCGGTCTTGATGGTTTCGGGGGTGTCAGAATTAGGCGTATCGTTGCGGGAATCGCTCATATTTTGAGTACCCGTTTTGAACAACGGTGCGCCTTCTTTATTTGTTGTCAGTACCTCATGAACCTTGTAACGTTGCATATTGCTGTCTTTTATTACAAGTGCGCTAACATATACTGTATCATTTCCTATATTGACCGGTGCTGCTATGAAATATGAATCATATTGATGTCCTTCATACGGATTTTGCTTTTCAATTATTATGCCTTTTTCCAAAACATCCGGCAATGATGCAAATGTCGCAGCTTTTAATCTTCCATATCCGTGTCCAAGGCTATCGTGTACGCCTGCGTTGTTTAATGCAATTTCTCCAAGATCCGCTCTGTATACCTTATTTCCCAAACTGTTAAAGAAATCTTTAACTTTCTGTCTTAGGCTTTTTGTATCGCCATCCGTCTTTTGGAATTCATTTCCTGTCAATTTTGATACAGGTTTCAAATTCTTCACTTGGTCGAAATGATTTCTTATAACTTCAAGGACTTCTCCATGATGTTCCGCCTTGTCATAATCAACACCATTCTCCGCCGTGTCCTCATCAGACACGGCATTTTTATTTTCTGCCAATGCATTCTGTGCCATAACTCTGCCCAGATCGGCAAAGTTCTTTATTTCTCCGTCTTCAAAAGCAAACTTGACATCTGCCGCCGCGGCTATATTTCCCTTTTGCTCATAAGCTTTGACTATCTTTTCTATATCTTCTGCCTTGACAGCCTTGTTGCTTATAGCCTCGATCCTGCTCTCTATAGAAACGTCTCCGACCTCAAACAAGCCGCCACTGACTACGCCCAACAAGAATGAGTACGCAACATCTTCTATATCGGCGCTGTGTTTTTCATCAAAAGCAATGGATGCTATCAAAGGTTCAAGCACCGACTGCAAGGCTTCTTCCGCGCCCTCCGAAAGACCGTGAACGGCAGTATTTGCCGCAATTCTCAAAAGTGCATTGTCTATGCCGGCAATGTTGTTGGCGAATACTTTACCGCTCAACTTGCCGCCCAGTTTGCCTATACCACCGAGAACATACTGTAACGCCGCTTCGCTCGCATATCGCAATCCCGCTTTTTCTTTACCATTTATGCCGGCTTTTGCCTTGAACTCGGTAATTTTGCCAAGAAAACTGTCAGCCTCATCATTCAAAGCCTTCTTGCGTTGTTTAATCCACGCCTTGAGAAGTTTCATTTCAATTTCATACTCAAGACCGGCATTATACACCGCAGTAATCCCCTCTATATTATCTGTTTTGGGATCAAGTGCCGAAAGCTCTATCTCTCCACGCATCAACTGACTCAACTTTGCACGGTCAGCCTCAGTCAAAAGATTCTTAGCCTTTGCTTTTTCATATTCTCTCTTTGACCGCCTGATATCCTCCCAAAGGTCCCGTACCTCCTGCATAGTCTGAGGTACAAGTTCCTGACGTTCCTTTGCCGCTGCGCGGTCATCTTCATATCGTTTGGCATTGAGCAGATCCCTTTTGTACTGCTCTATGGCCGCAGTAAAATCATTCTTAAGCCACAGCCTATAGGTTTCTTTCTCTTTGCCGGCATATTCATCAAGAGATCTCTCTACCCTTCGAAGTGCGTCAGCCACCTCAAGTATCTTCATCATATTATCTTCTTGAGCAAGGCTTTCACGATCAAATAGCTCAGGATAATTCTCCGCCCACACCGCATATATCTCGTCAGGGTACATTCCGTTTTCCGAAGAAAGGATCAACCGCCCCATATACCTTTTTCTGACTTCTGCCAGGCTCATATCCATTGTATGTTTAATCTCTTTTTGCACGCTCTCAGGCACGCGGATATGCGTCTCGCGCATCTCCTTGCGTAAGTCTGCATATGTGTCGTACAGCTCACGATCTATAACTACACCGTTTTCATACGCCTTCTCGAATACTCGATCAATGGTCTCCTGCGAAACTCTTCCCGTTTCCATGTACTCATTTGCTATATCGCGGATATCCTTTTCTATAAACTCCTCCTTTGCCCAATTAGGCAGACTGAATATAGCCTTTGCCGAAGCGCTCAAACGGCGTTCCGCCCTCTTGATGTAGTCTTGCACCTTCTTCGGCGTACTCTTCACATTGTCGGTCTTCTTTTTCTGTTCCGTTTTAGAACTTTCCACAGAATAGTATATTTTATTTTTTTCTTTGAAATTCTTGATTTCCTTCTTAAACCGTGTTATACTTTCTTTGAGAGAAGATGCTGTTATATTACCGAGCGGAGCGC
>CAZOSH010000233.1:0-2394 GCA_964582395.1 uncultured Oscillospiraceae bacterium
AGGGCAACAAGTGGTGCATCTACCCCATGTATGACTTTGCCCATCCCATTCAGGATGCAATTGAGGGAATCACCCATTCTCTCTGCTCCTTGGAATATGAGGATCACCGTCCTCTGTATGATTGGGTCATCAATAATGTTTCGGTTCCCTCCAAGCCCCGTCAGATAGAGTTTGCACGCCTTGGCATCAACTACACCGTAATGAGCAAGCGTAAACTCCGCCGTCTTGTTGAAGAGGGAAGAGTCAGCGGTTGGGATGATCCCCGTATGCCCACACTGTGCGGTCTGCGTCGCCGCGGCTATACCCCCCGTTCCATCCGCAATTTCTGCGAAAGGATCGGCGTTTCCAAGGTGTCCAGCACTGTTGAGTACGGATTTTTGGAGCATTGCCTGCGTGAAGAGCTGAACGCAAACGCTCAGCGCGTTATGGCTGTATTGCGTCCCGTCAAGCTGACACTGACCAACTATCCCGAAGGACAGGTTGAGTATTTTGAGGTGGAAAACAACCCCGAAAGAGCCGAGGACGGAAAGCGTCAGGTGGCTTTCTCCCGCCATATATATATCGAGCGCGACGACTTTATGGAAGTTCCCGTACCCAAATACAACCGTCTGTATGTTGGCGGCGAAGTCCGTCTTAAAGGCGCTTATATAATCAAGTGCACCGGCTGTGTCAAGGATGAAGAGGGTAACGTCACCGAGATACTTGCAACAGTTGATATGGATTCCCGCGGCGGTGATGCTGCCGACGGCCGCAAGGTCAAGGGCACCATCCATTGGGTCGATCAGGGCAGCGCAGTTGATGCAGAGGTCAGACTTTACGGAAATCTCTTCTCTGTACCCGATCCCGATTCTGCCGAGCGCGACTTTATTGAGTGCATAAATCCCGACTCCCTTGAAGTGCTAAAGGGCTGTAAGCTTGAAGCATCCCTGAAGGGTGTTGCCTCAGATGACAGATTCCAGTTTATGCGTACCGGATATTTCTGCCTCGACAGCCGCGACAGCACACCCGATGCGCTGGTATTCAACCGCGCAGTTGCCCTTAAGGATAGCTGGGCAAAGATGAAATAATGAAAGAAATATATCTTGATAATGCCGCCACAACGGCGGTGATACCCGCAGCACTGAAAGCAGCGGAAAACGCCATGCAGATATGTTACGGCAACGCAGGGTCTGTCCACGATAAGGGCAGACAGGCGGGCGCTCTGCTCAGCGAGTGCCGCAAGACGGTTGCCGCCGCAATGGGTGTGGACAGCGCTTGTATCACCTTTACCTCGGGCGGCACTGAGAGCATTAATACCGCACTTAAGGGAGCGGCGTTTAAAAACAAGCATTTGGGCAAGCATATCATCACGTCGGCAGTGGAGCACGATGCAACCCTCAATACCCTTCGTGCTCTTGAGCAGGAAGGGTTTGAGGTAACCGTTATCGCTCCCGAAAAGGACGGCTCGGTCAGCCTTGACAAGATAGTTGCCGCCATAAGAGAAGACACCATACTTATGTCACTTATGGGTGTCTGCAACGAAACGGGGGCGTTTTTGCCCTATGCACAAGCTGCCGCCGAACTGAAAAAGCGCCACCCCAAGGCTCTTTTCCACCTTGATGCGGTGCAGCTTTTCTGCAAGGCTGAAATGAACCTTAAGGACGTAGATCTATGCTCGGTCTCGGCACACAAGATCGGCGCACTTAAAGGGAGCGGCGCACTGTATATCCGCAAAGGGTTGGTTATCCGTCCCCTTATTTACGGCGGCGGTCAGGAAAACGGAATGCGCTCGGGTACCGAGGCTATTCCTCAGATAGCCGCCTTTGCCGCCGCAGCAAAACAGCGCAGCGAAGGTCTTGCACAAAGCATTGCACATTACGGCCAGCTGAAGGAGCTTTTGCTCAATACTCTGCGTGAAAGCGGTGTGCATTTTGAGTTGAATACACCTGAGTGTTCTTCAGCCCATATTATTAATATTTCACCCTGCAAACTGCGCAGTGAAGTGCTTATTCGCATACTTTCGGATAAAAATATATACGTATCGGGCGGAAGCGCCTGCGCAAGAGGAAAGAAATCCCACGTGCTCAGCGCAATGAAGGTCAGCCCCAAGAATATAGACGCGGCATTGCGTGTAAGCTTCTGCCCCGAAACAAGCGAAGAAGATGTTCTTGCATTTTGCAATGCATTCGCGACGCTGTAATCTCTCACCGAGCAAAGCGAACGTGTCTTAAGCAGTGTTTTATTGTCCTAAAAAACAATTTTAATTATAAACTTACTCTATAGGCGTTTTGAGGTATTTCGTCGCGAGACCGTAGGGGAGACTATTAGTCTCCCGCAGCACAAAGGGACGGGAGGATAATATCCTCCCCTACAGTGTACGGCATTGCGGATGTTACGACGCATTCGGCGTGAAAG
>CAZOSH010000234.1:0-2394 GCA_964582395.1 uncultured Oscillospiraceae bacterium
AAAAAATGTATTGGAGATTGACTATGACAAGCTGATTGCCGAGGAGACTGATGATATTTTGGTTGGCAAAGTCAACGTAGACGAGGAAACTGCATTGGCTGCAGCTTTCGGAATTATGAGTATTCCCACCCTTGCCATTATCAAAAACGGCGAGGTGGTCAACAAGGTAGTGGGCGCAAGACCCAAGCAGGATATTTTGAACCTGATCAAATAAAATTACCCCGTACAGCGGAAGCTGTACGGGGATAATAATTTACAGGAAATCACAGGTCATAAATGCCAAAAATGACCTTGTGTTCAACAGTTTCATAGGGTGCGATGGACTTCATCGTGCCCTTTTCTTTTTCCTTGACTATGCCGCAGAGGGTATTGTTGGAGGGCTCAACTGCCAGGGTGTAAACACCGGGCTGTACACACTTCCATTCGTTGAAATAGGGAAGCGTATCCTTGCGCGCCTTGATATAAACACCAAAGCCGCGGTTGGGGCTTTCTACCTTTACTGTTGCTATTCCGTCATCGTCGGCTTCAACGTCAAGAATATAGTTGCGCTCGGGTACTGCCTCGGGCTGGCAGAACTCCTTGTGACTGTCGACGGTCTGCTTGTCGAACTCAAAGAAGGGGGATATCTCATAGGGCTTGTCTATGATGATGTGCGCCTGCTCGTCTATAAATGGGAAGCCCATATTGATATGATACAGCAGTGCGAAGTCCTGCGCGAAGCACTCGGGGTTTTCTATTGTATCGGTGATGACTATCTCATTTGAGTCCATTTTGGTCTCTATCTTACGGTGCATAATGAGAGAGGTCTCGATCATACTGTCGTGCATATCTCCGCCTATCTCAAAATTGAGCTGATCGTCGCTTACCCAATCGGATTTTGCATAGCTTGCGGTTGCGGGTATGCAATGCACTCTGCCGTGCTGAGGATACCATACTCCGTCGATTTCACCGGGGTTACCTGTATTACGAATACCTGCGGTGAAGAACAGACCGCCTGCCATCAAGGTGTCAAAGCCCAAGGGGTTGGGATAAAAATAACGGGAGGAGACCAAACCGTTTCTTGTTACAAAAGAAAGGTTAGTGCCTTTGTAAGTCGCCTCAAAAATATCCAGTGTGCGGTCTTTGAGTACAGTAAACTCAAGACCCGAGCCTGTTTTAACGCGGTATGCCGAAACACCGTCTGCCTTTCCATCGGTGTAGGTGAAAGGGGTAATGCCTGCATATTGTGAGATCATTCCCGTTCTTTTAAGAAGTTCAGTTTTATTCATAACACAGCTCCTTATTGTAAAATCCAAACCATTGTGATATAATTATACAAGTTTTGAGTTTCTTTTTCAATAGGAGAGTAAAAATGAGTGAAAAATCTTTTGCATCCCTCGGTCTCAGCGCCGAACTGATGCGTGCAATAGAGGATGCGGGCTATGCGCAAATGACCGATATTCAGGCTGAAGCCATTCCTCATATCTTGGCAGGCAAGGATATTATCGGTCAATCCAGCACAGGAACGGGAAAGACCGCCGCTTTCGGTATTCCCGCCATAGAAAGACTTGATATGAGTGAGACCGAAGATCCTCAGGTATTGGTTCTTTGTCCCACCCGTGAGCTTGCAATGCAGGTAAGCGATGAACTGCGCAAGTTTTCCAAATATAAAGAGGGTGTTCGTATCGTGGCGGTCTACGGCGGACAGAACATCGATCAGCAGATACGCGCACTGAAAAGCAGCAGCATCGTTGTAGGCACTCCCGGCAGAGTGATCGACCATCTGCATCGCAGAACACTTGATTTGAGAAAGGTCAAATATGTCATCCTCGACGAGGCTGAC
Organism: uncultured Oscillospiraceae bacterium; assembly: GCA_964582395.1. Lineage (GTDB taxonomy): Bacteria > Bacillota > Clostridia > Oscillospirales > Butyricicoccaceae > RGIG3513. The sequence goes on from CAZOSH010000234.1 coordinate 1,823, forward strand.
GAAATGCTCAATATGGGCTTTTTGGACGATATCCGTTACATTTTGGGTGCAGTGCCCGAGCAGCGGCAGACCGCCCTTTTCTCGGCAACTATGCCTGCACCCATTTTGCGGATATCACAGAGATTTCAAAAGAATCCCCATCACATCAAGGGCGATGACGGACAGACTGCATTTGAGCTTATACAGCAGTATTATTGCGAAGTTCCCAAAAATAAAAAGGCGGGCTGTGCAGGCTTGCTCTTCAAGCAGTCGGGGGCTCACCGCGGTTTGATATTCTGTAACACCAAGGTGATGGTGGATATTCTTACCCGCCGCCTTTGTGAAATGGGACTTGCCGCCTGCTCCATTCACGGAGATATGCGACAGGGCGCAAGAACTCAGGTTATGAACGGTTTTAAATCGGGCAAGGTGAACCTGCTTGTTGCAACCGATGTTGCAGCCCGTGGCATTGATGCCAGCGGTGTTGATATAATCATCAATTATGATATTCCCGAGGATGTTGACTTTTATGTTCACCGTATAGGAAGAACAGGCAGAGCGGGCAACGAGGGCGCAGCATATACTCTTATTGC
>CAZOSH010000235.1:0-2394 GCA_964582395.1 uncultured Oscillospiraceae bacterium
ATAAAGCTGCTGGGCGATATTTCCCACTATCATGGGGACAGTAAAAATGAGAATGGTTTTCCAAGGCTTGCCCTGAGTCATATCGGTGGGACCGAAGAATTTTTTGATCGATGCGATCATCTGCCTAAGCTTGATAAGTATTTTATTATTTGGTTTGATTTTTTGCATATAATAACTCCTGTATACAAATAAAAGCGTGGATACACAACAATTATTCAATATATCACAGTTTGCAAAAGATTTCAATCAAAATATACTTGACGAACGATAAGCTTTATTGCTATAACAACAGTCAAATGTCTACTCTAAAATTACAAAACATAAAGGAGAATACCCAATGTCCAAGAAGAATAAAGACAGACCGGGGCTTTATAACCGTTGCCTCAACGGCATAGAGCGAGTGGGAAATGCACTGCCCCATCCCGTAACCCTTTTCGCAATTTTTGCCCTTGCCATAGTGCTTATTTCGGCACTATGCGATCTGCTGGGTGTGGCGGTCACGGGCGAGCTTGTTTCAAACGGCGAGCTTAAAGAGACTACAGTTGAGGTAGTTAGTCTACTGACAAAAGACGGTCTCAAATATATGTTCACCAGCGCCGTGAATAATTTTACAACCTACGCGCCCTTGGGAATGGTGCTTGTGGCTATGCTTGGCGTAGGTGTTGCCGAACAGTCGGGACTTATTGATACCTTGCTGAAGGGCGCTGTTAAAAACACTCCCAAGTTCCTGCTTACTCCCATGATAGTCTTTTTGGGTGTTATGTCCAATATTGCATCCGATGCGGGATATGTTATACTTATTCCCTTGGGCGCAATGATCTTCCGCGCTTGCGGACGGCATCCCATAGCGGGACTTGCCGCCGCCTTTGCAGGTGTTTCGGGCGGTTTTTCCGCAAACCTGCTTATCGGTACACTTGATCCCCTACTTGCAGGTATCACTCAGACCGCCGTCGACATTATTGACCCCGCATATAAGGTGCAGGTAATGGGCAACTATGTATTCCTTTTTGCCTCCACCTTCCTCGTTACCATTCTGGGTACTATCATCACCGATAAGGTGGTTGAGCCCCGTCTCGGCAAGTATCACGACGAAGGAGCAGAGGGAGAAGATATATCTCTCTCCACCGTTACACCCGAGCAGAAAAAGGGCTTGCGTAATGCGGGCATTGCCGCTCTGATTTTTGTTCTTGTGATCGTGGCTTGCTGCATTCCTCAAAACTCCTTCTTCCGCAATGAAGCGGGCGAGCTTTTGGGCGCAACTCCCTTGATCGACAGTATTGTTGTGCTTATAGCATTGCTTTTCTTTATTCCCGGTGTGGCTTACGGCTTGACAGTAAAGACCTTTAAAAACAACAAGGATGTTGCCGATTCACTGAGCAAGGCTATGGCGGGAATGGGTTCATTCCTTGCACTGGCTTTCGTTTCCGCACAGTTTATAAAGTATTTTGAGTATACCAAGTTGGGCACTATCATTGCCCTTGCGGGGGCGGAGTTCTTTAAGTCGGTAAATATCGGACTTATTCCGCTGATCATTATTTTTATTCTCTTTGCCGCCTTTATGAATCTGTTTATGGGCTCGGCATCGGCAAAGTGGAACATCCTTGCTCCGGTTTTCGTGCCTATGTTTATGCTTCTCGGCTATAGCCCCGAACTTTGTCAGCTTGCGTACCGCATCGGCGATTCCTGCACAAACATAATCACTCCTATGATGACCTATTATGCGGTTATCATCATCTTCGCCCAGCGCTATGACAAAAAGGCGGGAATCGGCACCCTGACCGCAACTATGATTCCCTACAGCGTGACATTCCTTGTCTGCTGGAGCATTCTGTTGGTAATATGGCTGTTGGCAGGCTTGCCCATTGGCATCGGCACAAGCATTTTCTACCCTGCGGCGTAATTTGAATCAAAATAACAAAAAAGCTCTTGTCATTAGCACAGTGGTCGTAAAACAGTAAAAATCAATAATGCCTGAAAACCGTATGTTTTCAGGGGGACGGCGTGACTTCGGTCACGCCGTTTCCTCTTTCATCAGTTCATTCAGCGGGATGAACCCGATCTCGTCATAGCTGATACGGATGTCCTGACGGCGTTTCCCGCTGCTCTTGTCCGGTGCGCTGACATAGATCGCCTTGACCATATCACGCAATGCTTTCGGTGTCAGTCCGGTCAATTCCTCGTATTGGTGTACCTTCTGAATGAATTTTTCCAAATTTTCGTTCTGTCGTTCCTGTACCTGAATATCCTGCTGTAACTGCTGCACATCCGCTTTCAACCGCTTCTGCTCGGCTTCATAGTTCACGCTCATCATGGAGAACCGTTCATCACTCAGTTTCCCGCCGGCGTTGTCCTCATAGATTTTGATGAAAAGACGGTCAAGCTCCAAAATGCGCT
>CAZOSH010000236.1:0-2390 GCA_964582395.1 uncultured Oscillospiraceae bacterium
AAACAAGAACGGGTTCCTCCATACCTGCAAGATTGAGACCGAAGCAACCGCCGAAGCCGCCTACATCGTCAAGGCAGCCTTCATTTTTGGTGCGTGCAACGTGCTTTTTCATCAGCTCGACTGCCTTGTAACCGGCTGTAATATCAACACCGGCAGCAGCGTAGCTGGCAGACTGTGAAAGTTTGTGTTCCATAATGTTCTCCTTACAGTAGTTAATTTTCGCTTTGCTCAATTTAATTAATGAAATCCACCTTGTGGATGAAATCCGCATCCTGCGGATGAAATATTGCTACTCAATATGAAGGTGTCGCATTCCGCGACGGATAAAAAAATCTTGCTTTGTCTCACTATCGTAAAATTAGATTATTTCTTCGTGAGACGAAGAACAGTCGTTGTGGCAGTACTTTTTGTACGGCAAAAGAAGCCTTTACTTTTGCCTTAGTCTCACTATTAGTATTTCGAGGCAGATTTTCGTCAAGACGAGCCAAAGCAACGAAGGTGTGCTATCTGCACATCGAGGCGCTGCGGCGTGGTATTGGCGGCAGATTTTTCCACCAAGTTGCAAACAAGGCGCGTAAAATTGATGGTTTTCGCGGCGAGGCTCCTACATCTCAGCTATGTAAACCTATCGAGAAAAGGATGTATTTCATCGCAAGACAAGTAATGGGAGCGAAGACAGTACTTTTTGTACGGCGAGCGACCGTTACGCAGTATTGCGGTGAAAGACGCCTTTTCTCATTTTTATTCCTTTCCTGTCCAGCAGTAGGTGCAGACTTTAGAACGGTCAAGTCCGATTGCTTCCAAAAGTCCGTCAAGGGACTGGAACTGCAGGGAGTCAAAGCCTAACTCCTCGCAGATGGTTTTGAGCATACATTTGCCGCGCTGGGTGGTGTTGTCGGCATATTCGTCAAGGTGCTTAAAGCCCTCTTCGCCCTCAATCTTTTTTACCGTCTGACGGGAAAGCAGCTCCATCTCCGACTTGCTCGAAGAGAAGTTAAGATACTTACATCCGTACATAATGGGCGGGCAAGCGGAGCGCATATGCACTTCCTTGGCTCCATTTTCGTAAAGGAACTCAACCGTTTCTCGCAATTGAGTACCGCGAACGATGGAATCATCAACAAAAAGCAATTTTTTGCCCTCGATGAGCTCGTGTACGGGAATCTGCTTCATCTTTGCCACCTTGTTTCGCACCGCCTGATTGGATGACATAAAGGAGCGGGGCCAGGTGGGGGTATACTTAATGAGGGGGCGGGCGTATGGCATCTTGCTTTGGTTTGCATAGCCGATGGCGTGGGGTACGCCCGAATCGGGAATGCCTGCAACATAATCCACTTCGGGGCAGATTCCCTTTTCTTTTTCGTCACGGGCCATTATCTCGCCGTTGCGGCAACGCATAAGCTCAACATTTCTTCCCTCATAATTTGAGTTGGGATAGCCATAATAAGACCAAAGGAACGCGCATATCTTAAGGTCGTCTGAGGGTGCGTGAAGCTGAGTCACCTTTTCGGCAGTCATTTCCACGATCTCACCGGGGCCTAACTCGTAACTGTCCTCATATCCAAGCTTGTGATAAGCAAAGGATTCAAGGGAAACGCAGTGTCCCTCGTCATTTTTTCCGATAAGCACGGGAAGTCTGCCGCGCTTATCGCGGGCGACGATAATTCCGTCAGGCTTTAGAAGAAGAACTGTTATTGAACCCTCTATCTCCTCCTGCGCGTGAAGGATGCCTTCGACCAAAGAGTCCTTCTGATTGATAAGGGCGGCAACAAGCTCTACCTCGTTGACCTTGCCCGAGGACATTGCCATAAACTGATGACCGTGGTCGGAAAAATACTTTTCCACAAGCTGCTCGGCATTGCGGACAAGTCCAACCATTGCAATGGCATAAAGTCCAAGATGGGAGCGCACCAGCAAGGGCTGAGGATCGCTGTCGCTGATACATCCGATGCCGATGTGGGCGCTCATTTCTTCTATATCCTTTTCGAACTTGGTTCGGAAAGGTGTATTTTCAATGCTGTGAATGGCACGCTGGAAGCCTTTTTCGTTATCATAGACGGTCATTCCGCCGCGGCGTGTGCCAAGATGGGAATGATAGTCAGCGCCGAAAAAGATGTCCATAACCACATCACGCTTGGAAACTGCTCCGAAAAATCCACCCATAATGTGGAGTCCTCCTGATATATAGTGAATAGTGAAAAGTGAAGAGTGAAATGTGCCTTTTTGCAGACAGTCGGGGACGGTAAGTCCCTACGCCGAGCGAAGCGAGCTTATCATTTTGTCGGCTTTGCCGACACCGCAACTCTTCACTCTTCACTATTCACTCTTCTCGGCTATTAACACCGCAAGGGCGGTAGATATCTGCCGCCCTGGTGATGGATATTTATTTA
>CAZOSH010000237.1:0-2383 GCA_964582395.1 uncultured Oscillospiraceae bacterium
CGCTGACCTCTTGAATGCCATTCAAGCGCTCTCCCAGCTGAGCTATACCCCCATTTTCTGTGGAGCGATTTCTTGACCGCTCGATTATAATAGCACATTCAATTTTGTTTGTCAACACAAAAATCAAAAAACTGTGGTAAATTTTGAAAAAACAGAAACATATCTCAGCAGAAGTATAAGCCTTGACACCGCGAATTAACTTACTATATAATGTATAAATACAGTACGTGAAGTCATCCTAATCAGCCTGTTAAAGTAATAGATGAGTAAGCATATACCTATTTTGTAATATAGACCATAAAAGTTTGTTTTTGGATTGCAAAGGGGAGTTTTTTATGAGAAATACATTATCAATATTTTTGGCAATCCTGTTGTTTCTGTCTCTTTTGTCGGCATGCGCTGAAAAAACTGAACAACCGAATACTCCCAATGAATCTGGGAATACGGAAACGCCGGGAGTAACCGATGATCCAAATCAGTCGAAAGATCCTCAACAGCCAAATGAACCCGACAAGCCAGATGTGTCAGATGAACCTGATGAGACTGACGAGCCCAATGAGCCTGATGAACCTGACAAGCCCAATGAACTTGATGAACCTATTACGCATACGCATGCTTTTGATGAAGGAAAGGTTGCTAAAGAGGCTACATGTAAGGAAGCTGGTGTTAAAATTTTCACCTGTGCTTGCGGTGAAACCAAGATGGAAACCATAGCAAAACTCAGTATGCACACTTGGGACGAAGGCATCAAAAGCGGAATCAATATAAATTATACTTGCACAGTTTGCAGTGAAGAAAGAAGTGAACGACAAAATAGTATAAATATTCTTGTTATAGGTGCAAAGGTTTATGCGGCTTTGGCAAGGGACTCCGATGTGTTGCTTGAAACTTTACTTAAAGCAGATGCCGATATAGAGAATGCCAATGTTGACAGTATTATTGCCTATGGGTCTATGGGAAGAATAGACAATCTTTTCACATGGAAGAGAATCTCCTCGGGCGAATATATAATTACAGGAATAAATACCGAGACGGAAAGAACGGAGGCGTACAACGCTATAAAAGCGGCGCTTTCTCCCGATGCCTCGTTAAAATATGATTATGTCATTATTGCAGAGGCCAATAATTGGAATCTGGTTGATGGTCAGCCATACGCCGAAAGAGAAGTGGAGGCGTTTCTTCATTTTGAAGAGATGATAGCTGCGCATAATTCGAATGCAACACTTGTTGTAAGCTTGGCACCTCCACTTGAAAGGTACGATATGAGCGGTAATATCGAACTTTATTCAAATGGAAAAGTATACTATATTGCTGATAATGAACACGGTATATATAAGAAGATCATTGAGCAAGGCGAAAGAATATATCAAGCATTACGTAACAGTGAAACTGAACTGAATGTAATACTCTCCAATGTGGCAAAAACCTGGCTGAATGTATGGGAGTCGGGCGAGAATGTGTGCGATATGTATAATGATGGATATACATGGCCGTCGGGAAAGGATAATACCTCAACAGCGGATCATTATAAGTGTTTCTATTATCCTTTTGAGGCTACAGCATATTGCGCAGCGGCAACATGGTTTTGTGATATAACTCAGCTTAATTCGTCCGTTATATCCGTAACACAATGGGCATCATCAAGTGCCGGAATACGTGATATAACCGATGATGGTGAAGCCTGTGACTTAGATGTGATAAAGGCGGCAATTGTAGGTAATTAAATATTAGATGTACCTTATACATTAATATGTGTAGGGTGCATTTTAATTAATGACATAAAATGAACCATTTTGACATAATCGTATTATTTATGGATTGACAATATTTTGCCTAGGGTCTATAATCTTAATAGTACATATTACAACTTTATTTTGGAAGAAAGGTATCCTTATCACATAAGGTGGGTTTTATGTGAAGGGGGTTCGTGATTTCAAAATTGGAGATTTGTAATAAACCAGAGCTTTTTAAAAATATTTTGAAAAGGAGACCAAAACATGAAAAAGCTTTTAGCACTGCTTCTGGCTGTTATGATGTGTGTTGCTGTATTTGCAGCATGCGCAAATGAGACAGAAGATCCCGCAACCCCCGGCACTACCGATGATACCGGCAAGACCGACGACTCCGGTAAGACCGATGATACCGGCAAGACTGATGACTCCGGTAAGACTGATGATTCCGGCGAGACTGATGAGCCCTCCAATGCAAATATCAAGGTTGCGTACTTTGATAAGGCTGAGGATTGGACTCTTGTCATCGAGACGCCCGGCACCTCCGGTGACGAGCGCGTAGGCGTTAAGGCTGAAGCCGGTAAAATCGCTGCAGGTTATTACAATACCTCCGGCAACAAGCGTAACGGCGAGTATGTCTTTGATTTTGCTTC
>CAZOSH010000238.1:0-2365 GCA_964582395.1 uncultured Oscillospiraceae bacterium
AACCATTATTGCAATGGGTCTAGTGTTGAGAGCATCATCGGATATCCCGTCATAAAGTCCGGTTAAGGGATTCATATTTCCGATGGGAGTAACAGGGATATCCGGCTCATCGGGCAACTCGGGTGTATCGGGAGTAGTTGGCTCGTCAGGGGTAGAAGGAGTGTCCGGCTCATCAGGCTGCTGCGTTGTGGAAGGTTCGCCGGGTTCCGTAGGCGTTTCGGGTAATGCGGGATCCTCATTTTGATTTATCGAAGGATCATCACTTGGTATATTATCAGTATTGCTGCATGCAGAAAATATAATGACAGCGGCAATAAGGCAAAATAGAAGAATACACTTTTTCATATTATCACTCCACATTTTCTTTTTCTGCAAGAATGTCAAGGACGATACCGTATATTTTTTCAGCTTTCCTCTTAAAAGTGTTTTCTACTGCATAACACTGCCTTTCGGAGAAAAGTGTAACATCGAGAGCAAATTGCTCTTGACCGCGATCTAAAACCGCAAGATGGACCTTGTATGTTGAATCAGTCTCATTGTAGGTATGCGATGTATGAAGAGAACGTTCCCGTTTGATCCTTGCGATTATCTTCACAGCAAGAACATCAGCACGGTCTCTAACACTGGGAGGGAGATGTTTTGCCATAGTTTCGTTTAACTGCATTCCCGAGGGGGAGAGAGCTAACGCTCTGCCGGATGATATTTCTACGCAAGCAATATGTTTTAAATCAATGAGTTCTTGCAGAGCCTGGGAATATTCGAAAAAGTCAAAGCCTCCGTCCACACTTGTTAATTCCTGCAGGTCGGAATCACTTATTGAAAAAGGCAATAGACTGAGACAATAGAGTATAAGACATTTGATTTCTTCAGGTTTATGAATAAAGCCGTATCCCATAGTTTCCTCCAAAATAATTATTACGAATAATTATATCATATTAATTCATAAATTCCAACTGCTTGGATATATTTTTACAAAGGAGTGTGAGATATTTGATCAGTGAAATATTGCATAGCGGTGAATACAATTACAAAGGAAAAGTAGTTTTGAAATATGAGATCAATATTCCACATATGGAGGACTTAGCCTGTGCATCAAGATTTAACAGCTATAATAATGAGTTTACAGGCGAAATATTAAAAAAGATTAACAGTAATTTGTTCTATAAATCTATAAAACAATACAATATATTTGAAAAGACAAATTGCTTTTCACCTGTTTGCATAACATCTTCTGTAGATATTATGGTTTCCACAAATGACTATATTTCACTGTTTATTGATGTACACTATGATAAAGGTGCAGAGGGTTTGTCAACATTTCGGAACAGCCAAACTTGGAATATGAAAACGGGTAAAATGGAATCATTGAAAAGCCTGTTTGTCAGATTTGATTGGAGAGAAAAATTAATGCAGGAACTTTATGTTGGTGTATCAAAATTAGAGCAGGAAATGGGAGTATCTTGTTATCCTGAATGGAGAGGATGCCTTCAAAAATCTTTGGACAATGACCGATACTATCTTACTGCAGAAGGAATCGTTGTTTTTGTGCCGCAAGGAGAGATCGCTTCTGAAATATGGGGTATACCTACTTTTCTTGTAGAATACAAAAGTATAGAAAATATATTGAATATCTATTTGCATTGATTTTGAAATTACTTTATGATAAACTAAGAAATAGACTTTATCATAAAGGGGCATATTATGAAGAAAAAGAAAAAAAGAATAGCTCTGAAAATTGTTTTGTATACACTCTTGGCAGTATTTGCTGTTGTGTCCTGCTTGGCTTCAATTTGGCCGTTTGGAATGGATATTCCCAATGCTCGGCATTGTGTTTACGGTTGTCTTGATGGAGGAAAGGTTGTCCCTGATAGAGCAATGATTATTACGGACAAAATGGCTTCGGTCAATAATGGCTCTAAAATCGCCGTTTACGGGGATTTTGAAAATAGCAGGTATCCTGCAGGGATGAAGCATATTCTTGTAGGAAATGCCGTTATAGATGGAAATAGCGTATCTCTTAGTCAGCCTGACGGAACCTCTTATAATATTCAACTTGAAAGAGCCGAAACAATAGTATGGAGTCTTAACTATTTAGGAAATGTTACTTACTTTATTTATAATTTCCGTTTTGTATTATGGGGAGTTTGGGCGGCTGTTCTTATATTGATAGTTGTATTTGAGTCAACATCGCCTGCAAGGAGCGCAAAAAGATACAAAAAAGAGCTTTTAAAGACCTTCGACTTCTATGGCGAAAAATATGCAGAAGAAGATAAGGATAAAGACTTTTGATAATAAAAAACACCACCTGATTGGACTGTATCCCGAAGAATAGACAAAGAAAAAAACACCCTATCGTAGAATTTCT
>CAZOSH010000239.1:0-2364 GCA_964582395.1 uncultured Oscillospiraceae bacterium
ATTTTCGTTGTTAAAAATTCATAGCGATCCGCTATGGTACTATTATACCAATGGCAGTGGCAGTGAAGTGCCCACTACCCCCGAAATCCCCGAAAATAACGAAAGCACCGACAAGCCCCAAGACCCCGATACGCCCGTTTCCTCAGATACACCGGACGCGCCCAATGAGCCTGTTACTCCGGTGGCTTCCGACGCGCCCGTTGTAACTCCCGTTGAGCCTGATATACCCACTGAGCCTGAGACTCCCGAGGTTCCAGATGTACCTACAGAACCCGAAACTCCCGAAGTTCCCGCAGAGCCTACCGAGCCTCATACCCACAGCTATGTGGCAAAGGTAGTAAGAGAGGCTAATTGCGGACAGATGGGTAAGGTTACATATACCTGCGATTGCGGCAGCAGCTATAGCGAGACCACCGACAGAGAGCCCGATGATCACGATTTTGACGAGGGCAAGCTCAATGGGGTTATGATGATATACACCTGCAAGCGCTGCACAAAGACTAAAAAAGTAAATGTCTGTCAGCATATATGGACCGATTGGAAGGTAATTTGCGAAGGCTCTTGCGTTGACGGATACAGCCGCCGCGTTTGCGAGAATTGCTATCTGGAGGAAAAGCAGACCATCCTCGCTGTGGGACATTGTGTCTATGAGGTCATCGGTGAAGGGAAGACCACCCGTACATCTTGGTGTATAGGTTGCTATACCATCAAGACCGAGGAATTCCCCGACGGAAATCCCAATTATGTGCCCGGCACTACAGTTCCTTCTACTCCCTCCAACATCCCCGGAACGAGATATTGGTGAACATTACAACAAGCCGTTGAAGTCAACGGCTTGTTTGCTTTATGTTAAAAATCATCTTTCTCCGCGGATATATCGTATTTCTCGCTCGCAGTGTAGCAAGAAATGAGAATAGAGAAAAAAGGGATGGCCAACAATTGTTGGTCCTCCCTTTTTTACTGCTTGATCATTATGCTTTCCACAGGGAGTGGAGGTTGCAGTAGGCATAGACTGCCTCTACCTCATCACCCTCACACAGAGCAAAGCAGCAGGTGGGGGCATCTCCGGGCTTTAATGCCTTGCGCTGATTGCCCTGCTTGGTCTGAACGGATACCCATTCTATGTAATGCTCGGGAGCCATAGGATGCTCAACAACGCCGACTGTAACAACGACCTTGTTTCCTTCCTGCTTAGCCACGGGAACATGCTTTTCAACCGATGCATCGGTAGTGCCGGGGATTATTTCACTCATCTTCTGACCGCAGCACATAATGGGAACTCCGCTTTCCTTAACGAGAGCCATTATTTTTCCGCAGTGCTTACAAATGTAAAATTTCTGCTCCATATTTCTTATCCTTTCTAAAGATATTTTTCATAACCTTGCTATACGAAGCGCGTAAAATTAGATTATTTCGTTGCAAGACGATTAACACGAGCGCAGACAGTACCGTGTGTACATCGAGCGATTTGTTCTGCAGTATTCGCGGCGAAAGAATCAATTTTACCTTCTTACTCTTCTTCAGGGACAAACATATCCTTTCCTACTCCGCAAAGGGGGCAGGTAAAATCATCGGGAAGTTCGGAAAACTCGACACCGGGCTCGAGATCGTATTCCATATCGCCCTTGTCTTCGTCATAGATCCAACCACAAACATCACAGATATACTTCATAATAAAATCCTCCTTTTTCTTTCAAAAAATGTGTATATCGTGTATTATTTTACAAGTTCAGCGGCAAGAGCGGCAAGGCTCGCTCTGCTTTCATCGGAAAGCGCCGATTTCAGGGTTACTACCGTTTCGGCAAAGGTCAGGTTCTTGCTGTTTTCAAGCAAGGCACGCATATTTTTTGCGGCTGTAGGTGCCCAACTTCCGTTTTCAATAAATGCCACGGTGCGGTTTTGGAAATTACGCTCGGTAAGTGCGTGGATAAAGGTCTGCATAAAGGGGAAGATTCCGTTATTGTAGGTACTGGATGCAAGCACCAGACGGTCGTAGCGGAAGGAATCTTCAACAGCCTCTGCCATATCGTCACGGGCAAGGTCAAAGGTAGACACCTTGACCCCCTTGGCTTTCAGAGCGGCGGCAAGTTCAAGGGCTGCTGCCTTAGTATGTCCATAAATGGATGCATATGCAATAGTCACACCTTCATTTTCGGGGCGGTAGCTTGACCAGATGTCATACTTTTCAATGGCTGTTGCCAAAGCCTCTCCCTTAAGGACGGGGCCGTGAAGGGGACATACGGTCTCAATCTGCAGGGTAGCTGCCTTTTTTAGCAGTGCCTGGACCTGGGCGCCGTATTTTCCTACGATTCCGATATAATAGCGGCGAGCCTCACAAGCCCAGTCTTCCTCTATATCCAATGC
>CAZOSH010000240.1:0-2340 GCA_964582395.1 uncultured Oscillospiraceae bacterium
ATTTGAACCAACGACCTCCGGGTTATGAGCCCGACGAGCTACCAGACTGCTCTACTCCGCGATATCGCTGAACTCGGTCAGCTAAATTATAATACCACATTACGATTGAGATGTCAACCTTTTAAAACGCTTTTTTCAAAAAACTCTTCGACACTGTTCGGCAACGCTCTCATTTAGCAAAATAACACTTGTCATTTTTATAATATTATGTGCTATAATATGCATAGCTGATCAAAAATGATCAATTCTACCGTCGCTTGACCCCACTCAACCGACGGTATGTAGACTTTGGGCAAGAAAAGCCGTACACTTAGAGCGGAAGGAGGACAAAAAATGAATCAAATCAAAATCGGCAGATTCATATCCGAGCGCAGAAAAAGCAAAGGGCTGACTCAGATGCAGCTGGCAGAAAAACTTAACATCACCGATCGTGCAGTGTCAAAATGGGAAAACGGAAAAGCGTTGCCTGATTCGTCAATCATGCTTGAACTGTGCGGCATTTTGGAAATTACAGTCAATGATTTATTAAGTGGGGAGGTCGTTATAGTGGATAACTACAACAAAGAATTGGAAAACAACTTGCTTGAAATGGTCAAGCAAAAGCAGCGGGCAGACAAAAGGCTTCTGGCCTTGGAATATATTGTGGGCGGGTTGCTCCTTATAGTATTCTTTGCCTTGGCGATGGTTGCATCATTTGTACAGATGGAGGAGTGGCTGCAGATCACTCTTATACTCATAGGACTTCTTCCGCTTGTTATTGCTGTTCCGTTTATGCTGAAGATAGAGCAGACCGCAGGCTATTATAAATGTAGAAAATGCGGTCACACACATGTACCTACATTCAGCAGTGTATTTTGGGCAATGCATACGGGCAGAACAAGATATATGAAATGCCCCGCCTGCGGCAAGCACTCCTGGCAGAAAAAGGTCTTAACAAAAGAATAAGCGGACGTAAAAAACAAACCCGACAGAGTTTCTGTCGGGTTATTTTTGTCGATATGTTTTCGCTTCGCTCAAACTCGATATATCGTTGCGACGCAACGATTCGACATGCCATAAATCAAATGATTTATGGCGAGATCACATTGGGCGTCTGCCCTCTAAAGCACGGGTGAGGGTTACTTGATCGGAAAACTCAAGATGTCCTCCCACGGGGATTCCGTAAGCTAAGCGGGTCACCTTTACATCAAAAGGTTCAAGCAGGCGGGAAAGGAACATTGCGGTGGTGTCACCCTCGGGGTCGGGGTTGGTTGCCATAATGATCTCGCGTATCTCGCCTTCCTTGACTCGCATAAGCAGCTCATTTATTTTAAGCTGATCGGGACCGATATTATTAAGGGGAGAAATAACGCCATGGAGCACGTGATAAAGTCCGTTATATTCACGGGTGCGCTCGATTGCGATAAGATCCTTGGGGTCGGTGACCACACAAACGGTGGTTCTGTCGCGGCGCGTATCACTGCAGATGGGGCAAAGCTCGTCTTCGGTAAGGTTACAGCAGGTCTTGCAGGTGTGAATGGTCTTTTTGGCATCGATTATTGCATTAGCAAAGGCAGCGGCCTTTTCTTCGCTCTGTGAAATAACGAAGAAAGCAAGTCGCTGTGCCGTCTTATGACCGATACCGGGAAGAGTTTCAAACTGCTCCACCAGCTTTTCCAAAGGCGCGGCAAAGTACTTCATTAGAACAGTCCGCCTCCGACACCGCCGGTCAACTTGCTCATTTCACGAGAGGTCTCTTCCTTGCACTGTGTCAGCGCATCATTTATGGCAGCGTTGATCATATCTGCCAGCAGCTCCGCATCATCGGGGTCGATGGCATCGGGAGCAACGGTCAGAGATTTGACCAGTCCGTTTGTAACAACAGCGGTGACTGCGCCGCCGCCTGCTGTTGCAGTATATTCACGCTCGGCAAGCTCAGCCTGCTTCTTTTCCATATCTGCCTGAAGCTTCTGTGCCTGCTTCATCATTTCGTTGATATTAAATCCTCCGGGCATTCTTCCGGGTCTCATAAAAAACACTCCTTATTAATTATTTTTGTTCTATTGGTATGCCCAAACTGCGGGCATTATTTAGTACAGCTTCAATGGGGGATATCTGAGGCGCCTGAGGTGCTTTTTTTGTAACGATTATGTCTGTATAGCTCAACGCAGCCGCAGCCTCGCGGAAAACAGCCATATACGCATCCCTGGTCATAAAGCCCAAAGCCTCATCGGGGGATTCTATTTTGATTTTTTTATCCAATGGGTTTATATCGGACAAACCGAGATATGTGCGTACTGCGGGCCCTACCCGCTGCGATACAAGCGCCAAGAACTCCTTTTTGAGTCCGCTTGCGGGGGC
>CAZOSH010000241.1:0-2335 GCA_964582395.1 uncultured Oscillospiraceae bacterium
TTACTACAGGCTCTTGCGGCTCATCGGACACCTTATATATTTTCATATTTTTAATATAAGCATCTGTGTTACTTTGAGCAATAGCAAAATCGCCGTTTGGAGCCGCAGCCATCTGGGCATCGGTATACTCATATTCAACAGTCCTATATGTGCCCTCTTTATTTGAGGTTTCCCATATAGCTGCTGTAAGCTTATTGCCATTCAATTCAATTCTTACAGTGTAGAATGTTTTTTGTGTGTTTCTGCTGAGTTTTACATAACTGAGTGGCCTTCGCACATTTGATACCGTTTCATAACTTGCAGGTAGATAAGAGCCATTTGCATTGGGACCATCAATTCTTATGGCCTTACTAACAGTATCGTCTGATGTCTCAGATATGCTGTTTCCAAAAAAGGATACGCCCATTACATTCTTTATACCCGTTCTGGGTGCCTGACTTCCCGTAGGTAAATCACTTTCGCTGTTTACATGGAACAGGAAGGAGATATTAGCCCAGTTAGTGTTGCTGGGGCAATATTCAAATTCCCATATAAAATCGGTAATTTCACTGGTATCACCTGTATATCCGTTATTTTCTAACAGTTTTGTTGAGGCGAACTTATTGGGAAGATAAACACCTTCACCGACAACAGAACCGCTTACAAGCTTTGCTTCTTTCCATGTGGGTACTGTAGTACAAGCTCCGGTATTACCGCAAGTAATCCAAGCGACAGTGTCATCAACATCATAGGTTGCATCTAATGTAGAAGAGTCGAAAATCAATGTTGCGTTATTGCCGCTTTCTTCCGCGGAAGTGAGGTAACTAAATGAGACAAAAAGCGTAGACAACAGTATTGATAAAGATATTATAATACATAATAATCTTTTCATTAAATTTATTCCTCCGTTTCTACTTCTGAAGCGTTATTACTTTCATTAAAGTTATCCAACTTTTCCTGTGATTCTTTCTTATCTTCTTTTAGCAAAATTATAAGTTTATAAGAAACAATAAATGTGGATGCTGCCATAAGAATCAATGCTATTATTAAACCTATTGCAATAAAACTATTAACTGTCAATTTATTAGGGTCAACAACACCTATTGCGTCATCACCCTTTTCACCTCCGTTACCCATAAGATCAAAACCTAGTGCACCTGTATCAGACAAATCTGCTTCCTCATCATTTAAGGGATCTCCCACCCATATTGGTGCCTCGTTAGGTGTGGGCTCGGGAAGAGTTTTACCTGTGTATCCTACTATAACTAAATCATCAACATCGAAGCTGTGGCAGTATGAGCTGAGACCAAAGCCGCCAGCAGCAGGAAATTGCTCATCCTCGCAGTCAAATATCTTGTTTCCGTTAACATATACTACAATTCGATTGCCCCTGAGACAGACTTTTACGTTATACCAAAGACCTAAAACACAGGCGTTAACATCTGTAGCCATAGTGGTTCTAACTGTATCGGCATGTGCATCACAAAAGTTCAAACTGGTTGCTTTGTTTTCAAAACAAAGTTGATATGAAAACGTATCATACGCCGGTATTGAGGGAGAACGAAAGAAAATTCCGAACCTTGCGGTTGAAACCGATGACTTGGTTGACAACCTTATTCTAAGGGAAATGTCAACATTTTTTGCTTCCTCGGGTCCAAAATTAAGTTTGAAATTTCGTCCGCCATCAGACTGAGGAATACATCTTAAATAAGCTTCGCCTTTTTCTTTTATAATCTCGGTTTTTCCGTTAGCTAAATAGGTCATTGTTTCATCACGGCCAACGCCGGAAAAATCGTTAGAATATATTACCCTTCCATTACTTTCTGCAGCCGCGGAGAAGGTGAATGCATTGGCAAACACAAATAGCAAAACTACAACCATTGCCAATAAGCCTTTTTTGTTCAAAAAAATCCCTTCTTTCCTAATTACAAAATTATTGTGATATTATATTTTCGCATACTATGCGATTTTCTTTATCAACAACACTAATAATTCCTGATTCATCATAAAGGCTTATCAAGTTTCCAACCGACTTTATACCGTTGGCTGAATCATCTATCTCAATAAGTGATGAGCCTTTTGAATCTTTAACCGTTATAGTCTGCATAGATAATATTCCTGATGCACAGCGAATGAAACTGCCCGATGCAGCTGTAGTATTATCAAATATAAGTGTTTTTACAACAGCGGACTCTGCATCTGTAAATTCTAGCGGATATTTACTTTGCACTCCGCTGAAAATAAGACTTTCAATAGTAAATGAGCCGCCTAATCTTACGGCCGATTCAACCTCGCCGATTGCCTGTTTTATATATGTGGAGCGAATCAGGGTTGAGGTTGCATTTTTAACATCGAT